>DAOUFA010000166.1:0-3247 GCA_034430355.1 Dehalococcoidales bacterium | reverse complement strand
CGAGGATTGATGCCCATCGCGGAAGGTAACATCGGTGATCTTTAACGGGTTCTTGGTCACCACGATTCAGCCTCTATTCTTCTATCGTTTACAGGGGAATATTGCCGTGCTTCTTCCACGGGCGGTCTTCCTTCTTATTCAGTAGCGATTCTAGAGCGGCAATAACCTCGCGGCGGGTATCCCCGGCTCTGATTATCTTGTCAATATAGCCACCAGCAGCCGCTACATAGGGGTTGTTAAACGTTTTACGGTAGAGTTCAGCCACTTCCTGACGCTTAGCCTCGGGGTCAGCCGCCGCAGCGATTTCACGGCGAAAGATAATAGCGGCGGCACCTTCAGCACCCATCACCGCTAGCTCGGCGGTTGGCCAGGCCATGTAGATATCGGCCCCGATTGACCTTGAGCACATAGAAATCTCGGAACCACCATAAGCCTTGTGGGTACAGATGGTAATCTTGGGCACGGTGGCTTCCGAGTAGGCAGAAAGCACCTTAGCCCCGTGGCGGATGACACCGCCAAACTCCTGGTAGGTGCCGGGCATATAGCCGGGGACATCAACCAGGGTGAGCAACGGGATGTTGAAGGCATCACAGAAGCGGATGAATCTGGCAGCCTTGTCTGAGGCATTGATGTCAAGGACACCGGCTATATAGCTGGGCTGGCTAGCAATAATGCCCACCACATGCCCGTTGAAGCGGGTAAGACAGACAATCATATTCAGGGCGTAGTGCTTGTGGGGTTCAAAAAACTCACCATCATCGACAATGGCTTTAATCACCTGCTTCATGTCATAGACTTTGCGCGGGTTCTCGGGGACGATGGTGTCGAGCTCAGGGCAGGTGCGGTCAGGGGAGTCGGTTGGTTTGTTGTAGGTAGAATCCGGCTTATCATAGGTACTCTGGGGAAGGTAGCTCAGGAGCTGTTTACAGCCCTCAATACACTCAGCATCACTATTATAAGCAAAGTGGGCTACGCCACTCTTGGCATTGTGCACCATGGCTCCACCCAGTTGCTCGTGAGTGACTTCCTCACTCATAACTGCCTTGACCACATCGGGACCGGTAACATACATATAGCTTGAGCCCTTGACCATTAATATCCAATCAGTAAGGGCCGGGGAATACACGGCACCACCGGCACAGGGTCCCATACTCAGCGTTATCTGGGGGATGACCCCTGAATACAGGGTATTGCGGTGGAAGATTTGACCATAGCCATCCAGGGCACTGATTCCTTCCTGAATACGGGCACCACCGGTATCCAGCATGCCAATTATCGGCACTTTCATCTTAGCCGCCAGGTCCATAGTCTTGGCTATCTTCCAGGCGTGCATCTCGCCCAGGCTGCCACCCCGTGAGGTGAAGTCTTGAGCATAGCAACACACGGTACGCCCATTCAGCGTGCCATAGCCGGTTACGACACCGTCAGCCGGGATATCAATCTTGTCCAAGCCAAGGTAGTGGCAGTGGTGTTTGACATGCATGCCAGTTTCCACGAAGGTGCCAGGGTCAAAAAGAAGGTCAATCCTCTCCCGGGCGGTCAGCTTGTTCAGGGCATGCTGCTTTTTGACTTGCTCGGCTCCGCCCATCTGTTTAATTTTGGCTTCTCTTGCCTCTAATTCGGCTATAAGTTCTTCATTAGTCGGCATTATCACCACCTCCCTTTCCGATACCTTATTATCAATAGATTATTAGCTGGTTCTAACTTCGGATACTAGCATAAGCCATTTTCTATTCTAAGGCAAACTCTTGCTAAGTGAGTGGTGTTGTAGTATACAATAGGTATAGGTGGTAAGTCCATTATCAGGAGGCTACCAGGTGATGAGTGAACCAGTAGAAGTCTATCTTGGTCTTGGCTCAAATATGGGTAACCGCCAGGATAATCTGGATAAGGCGTTAGAGTTCCTGTCGCAAAGGTTGCGCGTAGACAAAGTTTCATCGGTGTATGATACTGAACCAGTAGGTAATCCCAACCAGCCTCGCTTCCTCAACCTGGTGTGTCAGGTTTATACCACGCTGGCTCCGACTGACCTACTTACCCTGGCTAAAGGAATTGAGAGCAAACTGGGTAGGGTACTTGGTAAGTCTAATTCTCCTCGCCCTATTGATATAGATATCCTGTTTTATGGTGACCAGGTTATTGAAACCCCGGAGCTGGTTATTCCTCATCCCAGGCTGGCGGAGAGGGCCTTCGTTCTTGTTCCTCTGGCTGAGATTGCCCCTGACCTCAGGCATCCGGTAACTGGCAAGACTATTAAAGAGTTGTTACGGGGGCTAACTGAGGCGCAGGACGTGCTCAAGTTTAACTGGGAGGATAGTTAAGGAGGGAGAATGTATCAGGTATCCATAGAGCAGCATTTTGACGCCGCCCATTTCCTGCGGGGCTATCGGGGTAAGTGTGAGGCGCTGCACGGGCATCGTTTCCGGGTAGTGGTCAGGGTAAGAGCGGCTGAGGTTGACGATATTGGCCTAGCCTATGATTTCGTGGAGTTAAAGAGGCAGTTAGGGGATATTCTATCCAGGTTTGACCATACCTGTCTCAATGACGTCTCGCCCTTTGATAAAATAAATCCGTCTTCAGAGAATATTGCTGCCACTATCTATAGTGAGCTTCAACCCAGGCTGGCGGGGGCGCCGGTTTCCCTCACCTGTGTCGAGGTGTGGGAGTCTCCCCAGAGTGGGGTAGCCTATAGCCCTGATTAATAGATTATTTATGAACCTCACCCCCTTCTTTCGTGAAATCCTGAACTCTAATTTCTAAATCCTAAATAAAGTCAAAATTTAAATCCCTAAAGTTTGGTATTTAGTGTTTAGGACTTAGTATTTTTTAAGAGAGGGGCTAAGCCCCATGATAGGAAGATACATTCATATCATGATTATCTTCCCCTTGTAGAAGTACACAATTGGTAACAAGGTTGGTAATCAATAGGGGGTTTAAGGGGTGAAAATCCCCTTCAAAACCTATTCTTCCCCCTCATGATAGGTATATATCCATGTCATGGAGGGTCAAAGGGAGGCGAAGCCTCCCTTATATAATTGATTCCCCTTCCCCTTATTAAGGGGAAGGGGATAAAGGGGATAGGGTTAATAAACAATCTGGACTAATGGCGTGGCTCCGGTGGCAGCAGATTGGGGATGGTGTCTGAAATAGGGTAACGCACGTCGCACTTGGGACAGTATAAAGAGCCGGTAACTATTTCCTTCTCCTTCTCCTCCTCCACACTAAGCTCAAGCTTCCCCTTGCACAC
>DAOUFA010000165.1:0-6126 GCA_034430355.1 Dehalococcoidales bacterium | reverse complement strand
ACGGTAGAAGTACCAGTAGAACAGATAGCACCTAACTGGATATACGCTATCATTGGTATTGGTGCGGCACTGGTTGTGGTAGTGATTGTGCTGACAGTCAGGACCAGGAGACCACCAGCTTAACCCCTGGTTTAGGCTTAACCTGGAGAGCCCCCTGAAATCTCAGGGGGCTCTCTCTTTTTAAGATTAACAACCCCTCACCCTTTATGTTTTTATTAGGTAACCCACCCCCTTTATCCGCCTTAGGCGGACTTTATCCCCCTCCCTTATGAAGGGAGGGGGAAGTAGTTTTATAAGAGAGGCGGCGGGCGAAGGCAGCGTCTGGGTGGCCTGCTGTAGTCTTAGAATCCCGCTTGAAATCCCGCTTGAAATCGTTGGTTCGGTCATCCGAATTGACCCGGACACCAATAACATTGTGGCTATCTTTGGGGTTGGATAATCACCTTGATAGAATTCTGGGCCTCGGCAACAAGCTGGAAGCCTAAGCCCGTCTCTGCCAGCCCCAAGCGATGGGTAATCATCTGGTGTACAGGGATAGTGCCAGCCCGAATTAGTTCCAGCGCCGTTTGGTAGTCAGCAGGGCTGGCGGCATAGGAGGTGGTGAGCGTTATATCATTACGCCAAAAAAGTTCGTTTATTGAAATGGGAATAGTAATGCCAGGGTTTGTTGGTGCGAAGAAGAGAACAGTGCCCCCACGCTCCACTGACTCTAAGGCTTGGACAATAGCTGATGTGGCACCAGTGCCCACTATCACCAGGTCAGCCAGGCGATCTTGATTTACCTGGTGCAGGCGGGTGGGCAAGTCCTCTTCAGCGGGGATGGTGGCATCAGCTCCAAACCGCTTTGCTGCCTCCAGCCGATAAGGAGTAATGTCTGTTGCTATCACCCGACCTGCCCCCAGAGTGCGGGCTAGCTGCACGTGGAGCAGCCCAGCAATGCCACTGCCGATGACGAGCACGCTACTTCCTGGCAGCATGTGTGCCAGTCTTTGTCCACGCAGGACGCAAGCTAGCGGTTCAATAAATGTTGCCTCTTCGTAAGATACTTCGTCGGGCAACAGGAATACCCCGCGGTCGACATTGATGGCTGGCAAGCGAATATATTCAGCAAAGCCACCAGGATCAAAATTCGTCTGGCGGAGAGTATCGCAAACGGTGTGATGGCCGTTCAGGCAGTAGTGACATGTGTTGCACGGGACATGATGAGCTGCTGATACCCGGTCACCCTCTTGGTAATGCTCCACTGCCTCTCCTACAGCCACAATCTGCCCGCCAATCTCATGACCCAGCACCAGGGGCGCCCGGTCAAGGCGATACCATTCCATGACATCACTACCGCAGATACCACAAGCCTCTACCCGCACCAGGAGCTCACCAAAACCGATTTGTGGGATAGGCATCTCCTCTACCCGCACATCCCGGTTGTTATACCACATGGCAACGCGCATTCTATTTCTTCTACCCCGGGTCACGACTTCTTCGCCTCCTTCTCCTTTTCACTGCTGAATAACTCTTGAGCCTGTTTTGCGGTAGCCTTTTGGTGAATAATGGCACGTATGCCCTTAATCATTGCCACCGGGAAATCATTTTGCCAGATATTCCTTCCCAAGTTCACTCCTATAGCGCCTTTTTGCATGCCATCATAGACAAACTCAAACACCTCAAGCTCAGTATCAACGTGGGGTCCCCCCGCCATAACTACTGGAACAGGACAACCCCTTACTACCCGTTCAAAGTCTTCACACCAGTAGGTTTTTACCACACGTGCCCCCAGTTCAGCAGCGATGCGACAAGACAAGCCGAGGTAGCGGGCGTCTCGTTTTTCAAGCCCCTTACCTACAGCGGTAACCGCCATTACTGGTATCCCATACCTTTCGCCCTCATCAACAAGCTTTGATAAGTTTAATAACGTCTCCTTCTCATAGTCACTGCCAACAAAGATAGAAATGCCTACTGCTGAAGCATTAAGGCGGATAGCCTCCTCCATAGAGGTGGTAATTCCTTCATTAGCCAGGTCTTTCCCCACCACACTAGTGCCCCCAGACACCCTGAGAATAATCGGTCTGGTGTTGTCCGGGTCTACTGATGAGCGTAACACCCCCCTCGTAATGAAGATTGCATCTGCATAGGGCAGCAGTGGCTCAATAGTTTTACGTGGTTCCTCCAATCTTCTGGTGGGACCTTGAAAGTATCCGTGGTCCACTGGCAAGAACAGAGCATGCCCGTCCGATTGGATTAATTGTGCCATACGGTTTGCCATTCCCCATTCCATGTTAATAATCCTCCTTTTATATTTGTTGTTTGTTGCCCAGTTGCAGTAGTAACTGAATAATTTTCGCGCCGTCTCCCTGACTCCATATTATACTACAAGACGCAAGTTAATTTGCATCTGCCAGGTTCGGCAAAGCAAGATTGCTCCCCAAGTCATTCAATAGATAGAACTTTTAAGCTAGTTTTTGCTTTTACTTAGCGGCTGGCTTGTTGCCAGTGCCCTGGCAGCTTATCGCATCTGCGCCCAGGCTGAGGGGAAAAGCCCCAAGACGCCCTATTAGATTATGTCAAGTGTTACCTGCTTTGGTGATTACCTGGGCACCAATCAAGATATCAATGCTACCACTGCCAATGACCTGATTCGTTTAATCCACAACGCGGGATAACCCACTCTTAGAGCACTATTGCTCAGGCGTGACTCAGGAGTAAGAAGTCAACGTCACCTCGTTACTTTGGTAGACCTGGCCAGGAATTAATGCCAGAGGGTAAGGGAGACCTTCCTGATTACTCGGAAGAGCTATGGTCAGATTAACTCTTTTTCCAGGCAGTAATCACCACTTTGTGGGATATTCAGCCCGGCGAATCTATCGTAGCCTTATTTTAGAGTTAATTCGGTCAACCGCAGGAAGAGGGAACGGGTTAGAGGACTAATGAGAAAAATCATACCCGTTATTGTTCTAGCTTCACTATTAGGCATAGGTGGAGGATTTTACTGCCAGACCTATGATTATGTTGGTGAGCTTCAGCAGGCAGTTTTCCACCGGGGAGTCACCATAACTAACCAGGAAGGACAGATATGGGAGTTAGCCTACTACCTAGAGCATGACGAAAAAATAATAGCTGACCAGCAAAATATAATGGGGGAGATGTCCGATACAATAGCTCAATTAAGAGGTGATATTTCATCCCTGGAAGACCAAGTTGGTTTTTGGCAGAACAATTATGAAGATGTGGCGCTACTCTATGATGAACTGGAGGCCCTTCGTGGGTATAGGGAGTTTGGTTCTATACGGCAACTAAAAGACTGGCTATGGGATGACCCAACTAGTGAGCACCCCCAGTCTGTGTACTATGATTGTGATGACTACGCTGAAGACTTGACACGGGCTGCTGTCAGGGATAGCTACTGGATTGGTCTCTATTTGGAAGGCACTCACTGTCAGAACTTCACGATTATTGGCAATGATGTTTATCTTATTGAGCCACAAACCGACCATACTGAGCTTTGGGGCTTCGTTGATTAGAACATTAGTCTGCTTGAGTGTTTAGGCGGCTCTTCTCCTCCTTACCACCTCGCAAATGAACTGTCAACCCTAGGTAAAAGTGTTGTCAGTGGTTTTGACAGTGAGCTTGATGATATAATACCCTGTTACGCAACACATCTTGACGGAAAGGGACAGTAGCAATGGCTAGAACACTACACAGATTGATAGATGTAGAACACAGGGATGCGCATGCGGTATCGAAGTATGGAGACGCTTATTTTTATGGAAAAAGCGTGTCTCTCAGTAACAAAATTCATCGGGAGGTAACAGATGGGCAGGTATGAGGATGATTGGGAGAAGGAAGACAAACCGTGTTTCATCGCTACCGCCGCCTATGGTACCCCCATGGCTGAGGAAGTGGACATTCTGCGTCAGTTTCGGGATGAGCTACTTTTAAATAATCCTGTCGGCAGGGCATTTGTGGCTGTCTACTATAAGCTCAGTCCTCCGATAGCTGAATTTATCTCCGAACATCAGGTATTGAGAACAGTGCTAAGAGCGTGCTGGGTTAACCCGGCCGTAGTTTTAGTGAAATTGACTAAGAGCTCGTGGGCAAAGTAAGGCCTCATGGCAAACTACAGCCAGAGTTAGGCAAAATGGACTATTAGGGGTAGTAAGCTAAATCTGTGGAGCGGGAGACGGGATTCGAACCCGCGACAACCTGCTTGGAAGGCAGGGACTCTACCCACTGAGTTACTCCCGCCAAACTGTATTTTAAGCTTTAAATCTTCCCTTTGTCAAAGGAGAGTGCCTGCTTCGAGGAAAAACCTGGTAAGGAAGAGTTGGATTATCCCAGCCGGTCGCCCTTGTTGAGATTGGCATTTTTAATAAACTCAGCAGCGCTGAGCTTGCCCGAGCCGGCGGGTTGAACTCGCTTGACCAGGATACTACCGCCCCGACAGGCTACAGCAAACCCCTCCTCATTAATGGAGGTAACCTCGCCCGGGGTACCTGACGGAGCAGATTTTATAAGCTCGGAATCAAAGATTTTCAGCTTTTGTTCCTGCCAGGTGGTGCTTGCCCCCGGCTGAGGATTAGTGCCCCGGATCAGGTTATAGACCTCCCGGGCAGGCTTGGTCCAGTCAATGATGCCGTGCTGTTCCCGGCATAATGGCTCGTAGGTTGCCTGGCTATTATCCTGAGGGATGCGAGGTGCCTTGCCTGCCTTGACTAACTGGATTGCCTCCACCAATGCCTCCACCCCCATAGGATATAATTTATTATAGAACAGGGAACCCACGGTATCATCGGGGAGGATATCGACTGCTTTCTGGAGCAGTATCGGGCCGGTATCAATACCCTGGTCAGGCCAGATTATGGTCAAGCCGGTCTTGGTCTCTCCCTGGATTATAGGCCAGTTTAGAGCGCTACCGCCTCTATGCTTGGGTAACAGCGATGGGTGATACATGATTGTCCCCAGCCTGGGGCAGTCCAGTATGGCTAAAGGCACTATATCGGAAACAAAAGCCATCACCCCCAGGTCTGGCTGGTAGCTGGCGATACCTTCACAAACGACAGCACCTTTCATATGTTTGGGCTGATGGGACGGGATACCATTCTTGTCGGCCAGCTCCTTGAGGGGCCCCGGCTGCTCAGGGTCAGCGCCGGGGGCAAACACCACCACCACCTCTTCCCCCTTTTCCAGAATAGCTTCCAGGAGTTTAGACCCGAGTGAAGGATGAGCTATCAAGACTATGCGCATCGCCTTTTACCTTAGCGTAGAGTTCAGCCGCTTTGAAGGAACTTCTTACCAGAGGTGCCGAGGCAACTTCGGTAAATCCCATGTCCTTACCTATATCTCTGTATTCAGAAAACTCCTCAGGGGGAATAAACCTGACCACGGGATGGTGCTGGGGAGAAGGCTGTAGGTACTGACCGATAGTAAGCAGATTACAATTAGCTTCCCTCAGGTCTGTCATAACCTCCACTACCTCCTCCTTGGTTTCGCCCAAGCCGAGCATTAGGCCAGATTTGGTAACTATTTCCGGGTTTAGCTTTTTCACCATAAGGAGAAGTTCTACAGAACGGCTATAATCCGCTCCCGGCCTGACCCTGGGGTAAAGACGGGGGACTGTTTCCACATTATGGTTTACTACTTCGGGGTGAGCTTCCACTACTGCCTTAAGTGCTTCAGCCGAACCGCGGAAATCGGGAATAAGAACCTCAACCATAGCCCCGTCCCTATTTTCATGAAGTAGATTAATTACCTTGAC
The DNA here is from genome assembly GCA_034430355.1 of Dehalococcoidales bacterium. Classification (GTDB taxonomy): domain Bacteria; phylum Chloroflexota; class Dehalococcoidia; order Dehalococcoidales; family E44-bin46; genus E44-bin46. The sequence continues at coordinate 377 of DAOUFA010000165.1, read as the reverse complement.
AAACTGGGAGGCGCCACCATCAACAAGATCATCTCTAGTGACTGAGGTTATGACGATATAGCTTAGGTTCAGTTTCTCGGCGGCTTCAAGTAAGTGCTGAGGCTCTGCCTCATCCACAGGCAGAGGATGCCCCTTCTCTACGGCACAAAAAGTGCAGTCTCTGGTGCAGACGTCTCCCAGAATTAGAAATGTGGCTGTCTTTCGGGAGAAACACTCCCCGATATTGGGACAATGGGCGCTTTCGCAGATGGTATGCAGGTGCAGTCCATCTAAAAGCCTTTCCATACTCAGCATAAGTTTAGGGTTGGTAGGCTTCTGGCTAAACCAAAACGGCAGCCTTCCTTTCATAAGTAGCTCCGTGACAATATATCTGAGCC
>DAOUFA010000164.1:0-2383 GCA_034430355.1 Dehalococcoidales bacterium | reverse complement strand
CGGCTTTTGAGATTTTGGTTGCTACCCCTGCTGTTAGAAACTTAATTCGCACTAGCAAAACCTTTGAATTGCCCGGTATTATGCAGGTCAATACTAAAGACGGTCTACAGACTTTGAACCAGTCATTAGCTTACCTGGTAAAAAACCGCAAGGTCACCGCTAAAGAAGCTATGGCGAAAAGCAGCAACCCAGAGCAACTTAAAAAGTTGATTCATGGGCACTGATGTGTCTACCTCTTCGATTGCCTCGCAATCAAAGGCTTAGGTCCAGGCTCGCTAGTTAGCCTACTTGAAAATTGGGCGACCAATCGGCAGAATCAGTCTTCCAAAGCCTGTAAGCAGCCCCAGGGCCATACCAAGGTAGAGCATTATCAGCCCACCTGCCAAGAGTAACCAGCCAGCTATTATCCCTATCAGTGGCCATATCCCCATTGGTGGGAAGCCCTGCATGGTATAGCCAGCCATCAGGAATATACCAATCACCATTATGAGCATCGCGATAGATGGGATCCAGCTCGTGCGCCCCAGTATCGGGATAAAGGTCGCTAGAATTATCCCCAGTATGATGAATACCCATCCGTTGACGATTGTGGTGGGGATACCAGGAATGCCAAGCGCCAGTAACGGCATCCCGCCCCACAGCTGAAATATGTAGGTCAGTGCCGGGGTAGCGAAGAAGAGTACTCCGAAACATAAATTCAGGACTCCGTTAATTGTATCTCCATTTCTGAAGCCTATTAGCCCGACGATGATTAGGATTAGCCCTGCCGCCAGAAGCCAGGCGATGAAGATTGACACATCTGTGATTGCTATCTTCCCGGTCAAGATTGCCCAAACAGCAGTGTTGCCAGCCGCTACGGCAAACAAGCCCGCCATCGTGGGGTCGCCCCAGGTTGACCCTTGCTGAGCCATTTGTCACCTCCTTTTTCCGTATCCGTTGCGAAACTACTATATAATAAAGTGTAGTGCTGTTGTCAATACCTTGTGCGCATTCAGTTACCTGGTAAGACATTGCCTCATTTAGCTGTTCTCCTTCTTTAGCCTTTCGAGCAGCGGGCACGGCATCAAGACTTATCCACCTCTATTCCCAAATATGGTAAGATAAGTCAGCATTCTAGTCCTGGCGACGGCTATTCCAAACGCTGGAATGGTTCCACGAGAGGCAGATGGGAAGACGTGAAATGATGAAAAGGATTTCCCTGAAGAAGTTTTTGTTAGTGGTGGGTACATCTATTAGAAAATTCTTCACTTTTGAAGAAAACGCCGAAGGCAGAAGGAGGCGAAAGGAACTATTTGTACTGGCAGGGATATTTTGTGCCCTTGTGATAGGCGCTATTCTCGTTGGGGTTAGCGATAATCTGCCAGGCATAGTTCTATGCTACCTGGCAGCCATCACTTTGATCGTCGCGGTAACACGCACCTGGAAAAGAACGAAGATGTTCTTAATCTTGCTGGGAGCATCAGTGGGTGGGTTCATTGTCTTTGTTGTGCTACATAATGTCTTTTATGGCCTGACCATACTCACCAGCCACATTAGCGCGTTAAGTCATGTGATGGAGGTCTTTCATGTGGCGTTCTTCATTATTGCCGTTTTCTTGTGCCCGGCAGCTTTTCTAGTAGGGGTTGTAGGCAGCATAGTCCTCGCTATCAGGGGGCGCAGAAGACAAGCAATTGGATAATCCTGGCTCGCCCGAGCCAGGACCATAGCCATTTGAAAAGATACAAAAAGCGTTTCACCTGAGCCTATTGCTGAGGCTCACTATTCCTTATTGCCGCTGGAGCTTCAATCCCGCTCGAATTAACAATCCGATAAATTGTTCAATGTTCTGGCGAACAGGTGGAGTGACTTTCTAGGAGACGCTACGATAACTGCACGGGCAGATATTTAGCTACCGTGGCCCCTGGTTGCTATGAGTATTTCGGTTTGCTGGAGCGCCTTCTTGGTATCTACGCCCAGGAGACTATCCGACTAATCAACCTTCAAAAAACTACATACCCACTTGAGGTGGATGTTCATATCGTTTTGGGGTGTGTTTCCCCACAGAGCGTTGAGAGAGCCCTATTCTCTGACGTCATTGTCCACTGCAATGAAATGGACCGTATCACTCACATAGGCTCCTAGAGATGTTGCCTAAGGATCAAACTCAGCGGCAGCCCTTAGCAAGTCGGGCTGAGGTACTTCTTAGGCTTCCCGATATCCCATGTCAATCATCCGTACTCCAGTCCTTGTATGTGACGGTGTAGGTCTCGGGGCCTTCTTGGGCTGAGTACTCTCTGCCAAACTTGAAGAAACTGGGCGGGACGGGATTTATTGCCAGAGGATTGTGAATAAATATAAAATCTTCTCCTAACCGCCTAATCAAGTGTTCGACACTGGCTCTGGA
>DAOUFA010000163.1:0-3405 GCA_034430355.1 Dehalococcoidales bacterium | reverse complement strand
GCGGATGGAGGAGGTGCTGCGGGAGTCAGAGGAAAGCTTTGGGCATATCTTTGACCATGCCAGTGATTCGATAACAGTTACGGACCAAAATGGTGTTATCACTAAAGTCAACAAAAGAACGGTGGAGATGCACGGCTTCAGCTCTAAGGATGAGCTCGTGGGGGAAAGTGCCTTTAAACTTATTAGCCCCCGTGACCATAAGACGCTAAGAGCAAAGATGGAGAAAGCTATAAGAGAGGGAGCAGTTATCAGAGATATGGAGTGCATTTTCCTTAGGGCAGACGGCTCTGAGTTTCCCGGTGAATTAAGCGTGAGTCAGCTAAAGGACGCTTCGGGTAATCATATTGGCACGGTCGCTATTGCTAGGGACATCACCGAGCGCAAGCAGGCTGAGGAGGCGCTGCGAGCTGCCAATAAGGAACTGAGAGAGGCCCAGGAGAAGCTGGTTCGCTCGGAGAGGCTAGCCGCCATAGGCCAGCTGGCGGGAGGAGTGGGACACGAGCTGAGAAACCCCCTGGGGGCAATTAAAAACGCCGCTTACTATGTAAAAGGGAAAGTCGCCAAGAGCGAGTTAGCCCACAAAGAGCCACGGGTCATTGAATTTCTCAACATTATGGACGATGAGATAGATACATCTAACCAAATCATCAACGACCTCCTGGGATTTTCTCGCGTCGGCAAGCCCTCGGTATTACCAGCTCAGATTAAGAACGTTATTGAGGATGCCCTGTCACCCACCACCATCCCCGAGAGCATCAAGCTGATTAAAAAGCTGGGTGCTGAACTGCCCCAGATTGAGATAGACGCCAGCCAGATTCACCAGGTACTAATGAATCTGATTACCAACGCGGTGCAAGCCATGGCCGAGGGGGGTAATCTGACCATAGCCGCCAGAGAGAAAGAAAGCTTCCTTGAGGTGGAAATTGCTGATACCGGTTGTGGGATACCTGAGGAAGCTGTAGGCAAAATCTTTGACCCCCTGTTCACCACTAAAGCTAAGGGCATTGGCTTAGGTCTGGCAGTATGCAAGACAATCATTGACCGACATGAGGGGAACATAGAGGTAAAGAGTCAGGCGGGAAAAGGGACTACCTTTACCATAAGACTGCCCCTGAAGAGAGAATAGGAAAGCTACATTGGAGGTGTAAATGATGGGGAAAATAAATATTTTAGTGGCGGATGACCTTCGGAGTATACGCCTGACCTTGGGAGGAATACTGGAGGACAAGGGCTACAATGTAGTTACTGTGGAGAACGGTTATCAAGCTATTGAGGCGGTAAAGAAGACTCACTTTGGTGTTATCTTTATGGATATAAAGATGCCGGGGATAAACGGGGTTCAAACCTTCAGGGAGGTCAAGAAGATAGACCCTAAGACAACGGTAATTATGATGACCGCCTATTCGGTGGAGGACTTGGTCAAGGAAGCCCTGGAGGAGGGTGCCTATGCTGTTATCTACAAACCATTTGATATTGATAGAGTCGTAGCTACCATCGAAGAACTGCTTCACGAGAAAATGCTCATACTGGTGGTTGATGCCAAGCTTAGTGATATGGAAACTCTCAAGGCGATACTGGAAGATAAGGGATACCGAGTGGCTACCACCAGGGATGGGGCTGAGGCGATACAGATGGTAAAGACCAAGCATTATGACATCATCTTCTTGGAAGCAAGGCTACCAGATATGGATGGCGTGGCCGTCTTTGAGCAGGTTAAGGAAATTGACCCCCAGGCAGCGGTGATTATGATGACCGGTGACACCGAAGATGAATTAGTAAAAAGGGCAGCGAACCACAATACTTACGCCTGCATACATAAGCCCTTTGATGTAGAGAAGGTAATAGCGCTGGTGGAGCATATAGCCACGGATGGGAAGGAATGATGCCAACGACAGCTACTATTCTAGTAGTAGAAGATGAGACTGAGCCAAGGCTAACCCTGTGTCGTACCCTAGGCGACGCCGGACACAAGGTTATTGGGTTAGAAAGGGGGGCTGATGCCCTAGAGGCAATACCGAGAAGCCCCTTTGACGCGGTCATTGCCGATATAAGATTGCCCGATATTGACGCAATGGAGATACTGGAGCTAGCCAAGGAAATAAACCCTGATGCGGCGGTGATTGTGATAACCAGCTATGCCGGTATAGCCAGAGCGGTAGATGCTGTAAACCAAGGAGCCTACACCTATTTTGTCAAGCCGGTTAATCCCGGTGAGATAAAGACCATTATCGCCAATGTCCTCAAGCAGCAAAGGCTGTCACAGGAAAACAAGAGGCTGGTGGAGAGTTTGCAATTCACCAATAAGCTATTGCTTGAAGCCAATGAAAAATTGCAGATTGAAATGACCGAGCGCGAGCTGGCGGAGCAGCTATACAGAACCCTAGCCACTAGCTCACCGGTTGGCGTTTATATTGCCCAGGAGGGAAAGTTTGTCTTTGTCAATCCCCAGTTCCAGAAATACCTGGGTTTTACCGAAGATGAATTGCTGGGTAGAGATTCTTTAAGCCTTGCCCATCCCGAAGACAGAAAGACGGTCAGAGAAAAGGCAGTAGCCATGCTGAAGGGAAAGCGCTCTTCTCCCTACGAGTTCAGGGTTATTAACAAGGGGGGGGAGACCAGATGGTCTATAGAAACGGTTACCTCCATCCACTATAAGGGAGAACGAGCCACCCTGGGGAACTTCATGGACATCACCGAGCGCAAGCAAATGGAGGAAGCACTGCGGGCGAGTAATAGAAGGTTTAGAGATATCACAGAGAATGCTTTGGAGTGGATGTGGGAGGTCGACACTAATGGGAAATACACTTATGCGAGTCCTGTCGTTGAGAAGATATTAGGATATAAACCCGAAGAACTACTTAAAAAACATTTTTATGACCTATTCCATCCTGATAATCGAGAAGAATTGAAGAAGGCGGCGTTTAAAGTATTCGCCAAAAAGCAGTCTTTCCGCGAATTCGTGAACCAGAACACGCACAAGAACGGCAACTCAGCCTGGCTCTTGACAAGCGGAGTTCCCATACTCGATAAGGAAGGAAACCTTCTCGGATACAGAGGCGCAGACATAGACATCACCGAGCGCAAGCAGGCGGAAGAGGCGCTAAAAGACTCTGAAGAAAGGTACCGGAGCCTGGTAAACAACGTGAAGTTAGGCATACTTAGGTCGACACCAGGACTCCCGGGAAGGATTCTGGAAGTGAATCCCGCCATGGAAGAGATTACCGGCTACTCCAGAAAAGAGTTGCTGAAGATGGATATTTCTGAGTTGTATGTGCATGTTGAAGAAAGGGAAGCCATTATCAAGGAATTAGTCTCGACTAAAGGGCAGGTAGTAAGGGAACTACGCTGGAAGAAAAAGGATGGGACGGAAATGATGGTGTTGAATAGAGTGATTGCGGTCAGAGA
>DAOUFA010000162.1:0-3844 GCA_034430355.1 Dehalococcoidales bacterium | reverse complement strand
GGTGAAATGAAGCGGCCCCTGTAGCTCAGGTGGATAGAGCACCAGCCTCCGGAGCTGGGCGCGAGCGTTCGAGTCGCTCCAGGGGCGTTTTTTTATGATAATTGGAGGCTAAGGTGGTAAATACAGCCGGGCTTATTGAGATTAGGTGGCATGGTCGTGGCGGTCAAGGAGCAGTTACCTCGGCCGAACTGGTAGCCCAGGCAGCTATAAGTGAGGGTAGGTATGCTCAAGCCTTCCCTGCCTTTGGTGCCGAAAGGAGGGGGGCGCCGGTGGTAGCCTTTGTCAGAATACACACCGATGAACCCATCAGGGTAAGAGCTGAAGTTGCTGAACCTGATGTGGTAGTAGTGCTTGACCCCGGTCTATTACGCGTTGTGAATGTTACTTCGGGGCTTAAAGCCAACGGAATGCTAGTAATTAATACCAAAAAGCAGCCAGAGCAAATTAGACAGGAATTTAGCCTTAACTGGTCATTAGCCACGGTGGATGCTACTAAGATTGCCCGAGAACTACTGGGAGTGCCTATCGTCAATACCTCTATGGTCGGAGCCCTATTAAGAGCCACCGGAGTGGTTAAATTAGATTCCTTGTTCCAACCTCTGAGACAGCGGTTCGGTCGTTTAGCTGAAAGAAATATTAATGCTATGAAAAGGGCGTATGAGGAGACTTTAATACGGAGTAAGGTAATTGACTAAATCAGAAGGTGAGCTGACCTGGAAAGACCTGGAAATTGGTTCGATAGTAACTGAGCCGGGGAATGCCAGTCAATACCAGACTGGAGGCTGGAGGACACAAAGACCAATCCATGATACTAACAAATGCATAAAGTGTGGTCTTTGCGCCATTTTTTGCCCTGAGGGCTGTATTGAGCCGAATGCTGAGGGATATTTTGAGCCTAATTTATTCTACTGCAAGGGATGTGGCATCTGTGCCCGCGAGTGCTGGACACAAGCTATAACTATGGTAGAGGAGGAGGAATGACAGCGCAAAGGATAGGGATAGAGGTTTCACGGACTATCGCTATAGCTGCCAAACTGGCTAATGTTGACGTCGTATCCGCCTATCCTATTACCCCCCAGACTCATATTGTGGAGGACATAGCCGAGCTGGTAGCCAATGGTGAATTAGATGCCGCCTACATTCCTGTTGAGTCTGAACACTCAGCGATGAGCGCCTGTCTTGGAGCGTCAGCAGTGGGGGCTAGGACATTTACCGCCACTGCCGGTCAAGGATTAGAGCTGATGCACGAGGTATTGTATGTGGCTTCAGCTATGCGGTTGCCAGTAGTTATGGCGGTGGCTAATCGAGCCTTGTCAGCCCCACTGAGCATCTGGGGTGACCATTCCGATGTAATGGCTGCCCGCGATACCGGCTGGATTCAGATATTTGCCGCCAATGGGCAGGAAGCCTTTGACAATGTGCTCTGTGCCTTCCGCATTGCTGAAGACCAGAGGGTTTTACTTCCGGTAATGGTTCACCTAGACGGGTTTCATTTAACCCATATGATTGAACCCATATACGTCTTGGAGCAGAGCCAGGTTGATAAATTTCTCCCCCCATATCAATACCCCTTGCCTTTAGACCCTAATAAGCCGATAACTATGGGTGCTTTCGCCCCACCCGACATATATACCGAGGTAAAGAAAGCACAACAGGTAAATTTAACCGCAGCTAAAGAGGTAATCCTTCAGTGCTGGAGAGAGTTTGGCGACCTCTTTGGGCGCTATTACTCCCCGGTGGAAGGCTATCGTGGTGAGAAGGCTAAGGTGCTTCTACTAGTAATGGGTAGTTTTAGCGAGACAGCAATGAGTGCTATCGACACCTTGCGAGACGAGGGCAAGGAAGTAGGACTAATAAAGCTTCGCTTATGGCGACCATTCCCCTTTGATGAAATCCGCCAAGCAGTCAGAGATGCCGAGGTTCTTATTATATTGGATAGAGCCCTTTCCTTTGGCGGACCGGGTGGACCAGTCTGCTCCGAGATTAGGTCAGCCTTATATAATGAGGACAAAAAGCCAAAGGTAATAGGTTTTGTTGGCGGTTTGGGGGGGAGAGACATTTCCCCGGGTGGATTTAGAGAGATAATTAACCGAGGTATAGAGATTTCACAGACAGGAAGCAAGCAGGAATTTGAAATGTTTGGGGTGAGGGAATAGTGGAAAAATATGCTATCTTTGTGCCTAAACTGGTAACTAGGAGAGAAAACTTTGCCCCTGGTCACCGGGCTTGTTTGGGTTGTGGTGAAGCTTTAGCCGTAAGACTAGCCTGCAAGGCATTAGGGCAGAATGTAATAATTGTTAGTGCCACCGGTTGTATGGAAGTAATTTCAACACCACTCCCTTATACCTCTTGGCGCGTTCCCTGGATTCATACCCTGTTTGAGAATACGGGAGCGGTGGCTTCAGGCATAGAAGCCGGCTTAAAAGTAATTATGAGAAAGGGAAAACGTCCCACCGAAGAGATAAACGTGGTGGTGATGGCTGGCGACGGTGGCACCAGTGATATTGGGCTTCAGGCACTATCTGGAGCATTAGAGAGAAGGCATGACTTTCTTTATATTTGTCTTGATAATGAAGCCTATATGAATACTGGGATTCAACGGTCTTCAGCTACCCCTTACGGTGCCTCTACTACTACTGCCCCAGCCGGCAAGGTGAGTATCGGCCAGGTTACCTGGAAGAAGAATGTGCCAGCTATTGCTGCTGCTCATGATATACCTTATGTGGCTACTGCCTGCCCCAGCTATCCCTTCGATTTGATGGCTAAGGTGGCCAAGGGAGCCTCCATCCATGGACCAGCTTATGTTCATATCCTATCGGTTTGCCCCACTGGTTGGAGGTCGGCTACCGATTTAACTATCAGAATAGGCCGTCTGGCGGTGGAAACGGGGATATTTCCTCTGTATGAGGTGGAGAATGGCAAATACAAATTGAGCATTGATTTGCCCCGGTTAAGACCTATCCAGGACTATCTGAAATTGCAGGGAAGGTTCAGGCATCTATCTGAGGCAACAATAAAGGAGATTCAAGATAGGGTGAATGAGGAATACGCCAAACTGAAGGAGAAGGTAGCGTGCGCATAACGGCGAAACAACTGAAACAGAAGACGAAATCAATATTAGATAACTACCAGCGTGACCAGGGGATGTTAGTCTCCATTTTGCAAGATATTCAGGCAGAATACAATTATCTACCCAAGAAGGTTTTGGTAGAGGTTAGCCGGGCTCTGGGCGCCCCATTGAGTCAAGTCTATAGTGTAGCTACTTTTTTTAAAGCTTTCAGTTTGGAACCAAGGGGACGTCACTTAATCAATGTCTGCCTTGGTACCGCTTGTCATGTTAGGGGGGCAGTGAGAGTTTTGGAGGCGATAGAGCGGGAGCTAGCAATTAAAGCCGGCAGGACAACCAAAGACCTTAAATTTACCCTGGAAACGGTCAACTGTGTTGGAGCTTGTGCCCTAGGTCCTATAGTAATAATTAATGGCGAGTACCACGGGCAAATGAAAACCGATAAGGTCAAGGCTTTATTGCAGAATTATACTTAATGTTGGGAAAGGAGTAGGCATTGAACAGGCTAAGCTCCCCGGATGAGCTAGAAAAGCTAAGAAAATCAATAATTAAGCAGAGAGACCCCAACAAGCCCTGCATAACGATATGTAGCGGCACCGGGTGTCATGCTTATGGCTGTGAGAGAGTAGCCGCTGCTGTTAAACAGGAAGTTAAACAGCAGGGATTGGAAGCTAAGGTAGATGTCAGAACTACCGGCTGCCACGGCTTCTGTGAGCGGGGAACGCTGGTAGTTATTAAGCCACGGAACATTTTCTATCAGCGAGTAAGTGTAGACGA
>DAOUFA010000161.1:0-2114 GCA_034430355.1 Dehalococcoidales bacterium | reverse complement strand
GTGTTGCCGAAGTGGGTTCTGGAGCCGAAGCCTGGGCGCTTCTGGCAGCGCTGGTGGCGACGGCAGAGACTGGAACCGGTGCTGGGGTTGCCTCCAAGGCTTTTAGCTCCACAGACTCAGGTTCAGGCGTTGAAGCACTGCTTGCCCGGTTACTGGCTACCTCAGAAACAGGAATCGGGACCGAAACCTTACTATTCCGGTTGTTCCGTCACACCGATAGCGGACTTGGCGCCGACGCCGGCTTAATCTTATTAGCTACTTTAGCCCGGGCCGAAACCGGTTCTGGGTTAGACGCCTTTATCGCTTTGGCAATTGCTGCCCCGGCCAGTAGTGACACTGGTTTAGGTATAGATAAGCTCCTGGGCCGGGGAATATCCCTGGTTGATGCCGGCTCAGGCCTGGAGGCAGCTACTTTATATAAACCCTTTATCTCCACTGATAGTGGCGTTGGACTTGAAGCTCTGGCTAATTTGCTGGCTCTAATCACCGCCAGTGAGGCAGGTTCAGGTTCAGAGCAACTTAGAGCCCAAATTATGACCTCAGCCGGTGCCTCTGATATGAAACTGCCGACCAAGATGGGCAAGGCAAGAATACCGTCCAAGGGGGTGAATTCATGAATCTATCCGAGATGATAACCCTGGTCAGGCGTGACCTTAATGATGAGGCCACTCCTTACCAGTGGTCAGACGAGGAACTAACCAGGCATATTAATCATGCGGTGAAGGAGCTATCAGAGAGGGTGCCGCTGCCAGCTAAGGCTACCCTGCCTACCGTGAGCGGCTCCTGGGAAGTAGATATCTCTAGCCTCACCGATAGGATTATGGTTCAAGCCGTAGAATATCCGGTAGATGAGTCCCCAGCCCAATATCAACGCTTCTCCATCTGGGGGAATACCTTGACTATAATAAGCGGCGGTGAGCCCAATGGCTCTTATTGCAATGTCTACTACGGAAAACTCCACACCCTTGACGCCAATGGTTCCACCATCCCCAGCAAATATGAGGACTTAGTGGCCACCGGCGCCTGCGGTTATGCGGCTATTAGCTGGGCAGCCCTTTCCATAAACAAGGTCAATATTGGGGGAACGATGACGCCCAAGGAATACCGAACCTGGGGTAATGAGCGGCTGAGAACGTTTAAGGATGGGCTAAGGCGGCTGGGTAGGAGACAGAGGATAAGAACCCAGCAGCTCTTTATAGATTAAACGGGGGTGTCTAAGAGGAGGTGAAGTAAATAATGACCATAAAAGAAGCATTATCAAAGACCAAAGAGGGCTTGCCCAAGGAGGCATTCGCTATTGTTGGCGACCCGGAAGACCCTGAAACCTGGAAACTACCCCACCATAAGAAGAGCATCTTTAGAGCCCTGCAGGGCAAGCTTGATATTGAGAAAACAGTTGATTGGGCTCGGATGCCGGCGGCGGTAGCCGCTCTATCACCAAAAGGCTACCGGGGGCAGAGGGTTGATGCCAGCCCTGGGCAAATACTGGCGGCGGCCAAGCACCTAGCTAACCACTACCGAAAAGCCAATAAGCCACTGCCCGATACCCTGGCAGCTTTAGTATAGATGACAGGGAAAATATAAATGGACAGGAAAAACAAGGGATTACTATACCTCCTCTATCGCGCCCTGTGGTCAAGAATAGGCAGGCGCCCCTGGACCTATATTATCCGGGATTCCTACCATAACAAACCGCTCTTCTGGCTTGCCCTGGCTACCGGTATCGGCATCCTGCTTGGGCATTTGTTCTGGGGAACGCCCTGGGTCCCAGGGCAGCTAGGGGATTAGTCTGGTATTTGTATGGAGACAATTTGAATGCGAAGTTTATCGTCAACACTACTAACTGCTCAGAAGGAAGCTAGCCACGTCCCCTATGTTAAGGTTGAAGCCAGGAACAAAATTGCTGGCATTGTCAGGTTAAACTGGACAAGGCTGTACACCGGTGCTGAGGCTGATTACTTCCACGCCCTAACCTTCCCCGGTGATGGCTCTCTGATTAGGGTCAGGCTTACTCCTCCATCCGACTCCAGGAAGCTCTATCGGCAAAGGGTGGCTAACCCCAGCCCAGAATCAGACTTCAGCCAGTGGACATACTGCAACCAGTATAATGCCGT
>DAOUFA010000160.1:0-3759 GCA_034430355.1 Dehalococcoidales bacterium | reverse complement strand
GGTTAAGTCTTAACTTCAAGCCGGTCTGCCCACGGGCATGATGTATAAGGGCTTATATTGCTTATCCAGCCGTAAAACCTCTCTGACCGGCTCATCATGAAAGGCACCGATGGCTACGGTAGCCAGACCAAGGGCGGTAGCCTCAAGGTAGATATTCTGCCCGGCGTGTCCTACTTCTATATGTACATATCTTTCCCCTCGGTCACCATAATGTCGGGTTGTCCGCTGATATAGAGCGCAAATAATTATATCTACCGGGGCCTGGTATATCATTGCCTCGTCTAATGCTGCCCTGGCCAGGTCTAATCGGACATCTCCTTGGTGGTGCAGACTCAGAGAGTGGTCAGCTACGTTGTAGTGATATATGCCAGCGCTTATTTCTTCAATACCATTCCGGCCACAAGCAACAAAAATTTCCAGAGGATAGGTAGCGCCGGCACTGGGGATAGCTCTTGATTTCAAAGTGGTCTCGGTGATGCCCTGGGCAGCCCACAGTATCTGGGATAGCTGTGATTGAGAGATGGGCTCTGGAGAAAAGTCTCTTACCGACCTTCTTCGGCTAATAGCCTCCTCCAGGGATATGCTGCCTTTCCGGCTTGGTGCAGGCAGGTAAATTTGACTGAGATTATTTATCTACCTCACCCCCTTTAGGTTTTTATTTGGAAACCCTATCCCCTTCCCCTTGATAAGGGGAAGGGAAAATAGTTATAAAAGAGAGGCGAAGCCTCTCTTTGACTCTCCTTTAGCATCTACTTCTTGGAAAGGAGAGGGGGAAGGGTATTAAAAAGAGGGGCGGAGCCCCTCTTAAACTCCCCTCGATAAAAGACCTTTTTATCTTTGCTGACTATAGCATTATCTACTTAGCTTTATTCCAAAAGTCCAGACTGAGGTATTTCCATCCCCCGTCAGCCAACACAACTACTATATTGCCCCCATCCATCTCTTGGGCAACCTTGATGGCCTGATGGACTACAGCTCCTGAGGATAACCCGGCAAAAATCCCTTCCTTATCCAGCAACTGCCTGGTGACTATAGCTGCCTGCTGGCTGGTGACAACCGCCCTTTCAGTAATAAGGCTTAAATCCAGAATTGGTGGAATGTAACCTCCACCGGCACACCTTAAGCCCTGGATGCTATCATCAGGCGGCGGTTCAACACCAATCACCTTGATATTGGGATACTTCTCCTTTAGTCGTCGGGCAATGCCAACTATAGTCCCACCAGTGCCAATACCAGCAATTAGAACATCAATTCGGTCGTAGGGGAAATCCTCTATTATTTCGACGCCAGTAGTCTCATAGTGAGCCAGTGGATTAGCCGGATTAGAAAACTGGTCGGGCATATAGTATCTTTTGTCTTGAGCCGCTAACTCCTTGACAGTATCAATAGCCGCATTCATCCCGTAAGCACCTTTAGTAAGGATAAGCTCAGCACCAAAGATTCTGAGTAACTGCTGCCTCTCCAGGCTCATATTGTCGGGCATAGCAATGGTGACCTTATACCCCTTCTTATATCCCAGCCAGGCTAGAGCTATCCCGGTATTGCCGCTGGTGGCTTCAATGATAGTCTTGTCCCTGGTCAGCTCCCCCCTCCGCTCCGCCTCTTCGAGCATATATTTAGCCACTCGGTCTTTGATACTGGCACTCCCCCCCAAGTTCTGCCCTTCCAGCTTAGCCAGAATTTTGACCTTTTTATTCAGGCTCATCTGAGCCATCTCTACTAATGGAGTATGCCCTATAGCATCAATAACATTTTTGAAATACATTCTTCTACCCCTTAATTACGCCCATGGGTATTGCCCTGGCTACCTTACGAGAGATGCCTGCTTTATGGGTTACCTCAACTACCTCAGTTACATCCTTGTAGGCTTCAGAGGCTTCCTCAGCCAGTGAACCCATACTACCTGCCTTAACCGTAATCCCCCTGGCGGTCAATGCTCGGACAACATCAGCCCCCCTGAGGCTACGCCTGGCGGCAGTCCGGCTCTGCATCCTGCCGGCACCGTGGCAGGTGGAGCCAAAAGACTCCTTCATTGCTGTTTCTGTGCCCACGGCTATATAGGAACAGCGCCCCATATCCCCGGGAATAAGAACCGGCTGACCTACATCTCGGTAAATATCAGGGACATCAGGGTGTCCGGCAGGGAAGGCTCTAGTTGCTCCCTTGCGGTGAACGCAAAGCTTTTGTTTCTTACCATCAATGGTGTATTCCTCTATCTTAGCGATGTTATGGCATACGTCATAAATCTGCTCCAGCCCCAGTTCCCTCCGGCTCTTACCCAAGACCTTAATCAAAGACTCTCTAACCCAGTGAGTGATGCACTGTCGGTTAGTCCAGGCGTAGTTAGCGGCACAGGCCATAGCCTGGAGGTAGTCCTGCCCCTCCGCTGAGTTTACCGGGGCACAAGCCAGCTGGCGGTCAGGTAGGCTGATGCCATATCTTTTTACCGCTTCACCAAGCAACCCTACATAATCACTACAGACCTGATGTCCAAAGCCCCGGGAACCGGTATGAATCAGGATAAGCACCTGACCAACGTCACTGATGCCCATAGCCTTAGCTACACCCTGGTCATAGATTTCATCCACTACCTCCACCTCCAGGAAGTGATTACCCGAACCCAAGGTCCCCAGTTGGGGGATGCCTCGCTTTTTAGCCTTGCTACTTATCTTATCCGGGTTAGCCCCTTTGAGACAGCCTGACTCTTCGGTAGCTACAATATCCTCGGCTTCTCCAAACCCTTTTTCTAATGCCCACCGACTGCCCTTTATCAGGACTTCATTCAGCTCCTTTTCACTTACTCTTATCTTGCCTTCGGAACCCAGTCCCGAAGGAACGTTGACATAAAGTTCAGCGACTAGCTGCTCAATCTTAGGTCTTACCTCTTTCTCGGTGAGATTTGTTCGTAGTAGCCTGACGCCGCAATTAATATCAAAGCCGACGCCACCGGGTGATATTACTCCGTCCTTTACTCTGGTGGCAGCCACCCCACCGATAGGGAAGCCATAGCCCCAGTGAATATCAGGCATAGCCAGTGAATGGTCGACAATACCCGGTAAGAAAGCCACATTAGCTACTTGTTGAAAAACCTGCTCTTGCCAGATATGGTTAAGCATTGATTCGTTGGCAAAAATTAGACCAGGCACCAACATACCCGCTTTATAGCTTTTGGGAATCTCCCACCGGTAGTCATCTATCTTGTTTACTACTTCTTGCCAACGTGCTGGCATTTTTATCTCCGCTAAATATCAAATAATACCTGAACCTGGCAGCCATTGGTTTTGTCAACCTTCAGCATATGGTAGGTGGCGGCTTTAACTCCTGTTTTTAGCTTATGTCTGGCACTATCTACCTTCTCGCCATAGCTTCTAGCTTTAAGCCGGGTATTGTTAAGCTGACTAATATCAAACCTCTTAAAAATAATATTCTCAGTATCAAACAGGTAAATGAGCTCGTTTAGCCATTGTACCAGCAGGCTTTCTTGGTCAGGAGCTATTAGCTCTGTATCTCGATAAACAACCTCGTCTACATTATCAAGCTCAGTTATCAGGCTGAACAAGGCTTTAGCCGCATTGGCAAACGCCTGGTTCATGTTGGCACCATAGGCTTTAATGACAACATCAGCCGTATGGTCTACGATTTCAAACTCCTTTTCCATTATAGATAGATTATACCATTTGCTGGGACCGACATAAACTATAGAGAATATCTATCAACCCCATCCCCCTTTAAGCACCCAGAAAAATCTTCGATTTTCCT
>DAOUFA010000159.1:0-3105 GCA_034430355.1 Dehalococcoidales bacterium | reverse complement strand
TCTTGGCTTTGATTCTAATCCTGACCCTGATAGTTGGCTGTACCCGCAAGCCAGTGCCAACATCTGAGTTATCTGGCAGGCTGCCTGTATTCCATGCCGGCAGTCTGACTATCCCTGTTGATGAAATCAATGGCGAGTTTAATAAGCTCTATCCTGATGTAGAGGTATTGACCGAGTCGGCAGGTAGTGCTACTAGCATCCGTAAGGTTACCGAGCTCCAGAGGGAGTGTGGGGTGATTGGCTCGGCAGATTATACCCTTATCCCGCAACTTATGTTTCCTGAGTATGCTGACTGGTACATAATATTTGCCACCAACCAGATGTGTATTGCTTATACTGATACCTCGCAATTTGGTGATGAGATAGACGGGGACAACTGGTATGAAATTCTGCAGCGAGATGGCGTGAAATACGGTCGCAGTGACCCTGACCAGGACCCCTGTGGCTATCGGACGCTAATGGTATGGCAATTGGCTGAGGCATATTACGGTGCTTCTGGACTATACGACAGGCTCTATGAAGCTGATGGGGATTTGATGAGGCCGAAATCAGTAGACCTCATTGCTCTCCTGGAGTCGGGTGACCTGGACTATGCCTTTGAGTACTCCTCGGTAGCCGCCCAGCATAGTTTGAATTATGTGGTATTACCCCCGGAGATTAACCTATCCAGTCTGGAGTTTGAAGACTTTTATGCTACGGCACAGGTAGAGATTGCCGGCACGGAGCCGGGGACAACGATTACCATAAAGGGTGCCCCCATAGCTTATGGAGTAACCATACCCTCTAATTTTCCCAACCAGGAGCTGGCGGTAGCCTGGGTTGATTTCCTGTTGAGTCCCGAGGGCATGGCTATTATGGAGGCTAATGGACAGCCACCGGTGATGCCAGCCATAACCAATGACATAAGCAAACTGCCTGAGCCGTTAAGGGAATATGTTATTGAGATTGAGGTGGTTTAGCAACCTATCCCCCTAACCCCCTTCCCTTAATAAGGGAAGGGGGAGTGTAAGTAAGAGAGGGGCGAAGCCCCTCTCTAAAGTCTCTTCCCCCTCTCCTTGAGAAGGAGAGGGGGATTAAGGGGGTGAGGTTAATAAATAATCCAGAAATTGACAGCCAAAATTTAGTTATGTTATATTCTGCCCAGTGGCAGCGTAGCTCAGTGGTAGAGCAGAGGACTCATAAGCCTTTGGTCGTGGGTTCAAATCCCTCCGCTGCCACTGTTTGCTTTATCCTCTATTTTCACCTCTCCAGCGATTGAGTTTTGTTCTCGCCGAGAACGATAACCACTGCATAGCCAAGCTTTCTATCTAACATGCGACCTCGTGTCTAATGTTAGCCGCCCGACAATCTTACTAGTACTATTTAGCCCCCTAAATTGACCCATATGGGTCATTTTCAATTTCGGTACCGCAGACCATAATTGACATATGTCAACCGTATCTCAGTAATTCAGGGGGACTGAACTATGTCAATAACAGTTAGGCAAAAAACCTGTTATCGAACCACAGAGGCTTGTGAAATTGTGGGCATAAGCAGGTCTACGCTACTACGATGGATTAGAGAGGGCATCTTGGAAGATGCATCCCTTAGGGACAGGCGAGGATGGAGGCTCTTCACTAAGGCTGATATTAAAAGAATTGAAGACGAGGTGCATAAGCTCAAATAAGGCAAATTAGCCAAAGTGAGGACGTCTAATTTCTCTAATAAATACTATAAAGGAGGTACAAGCTGACTACGACTTAATAGTAACTTGGCAAGAAGAAACACAAACTAAAAACCAGAAAGGAGATGAAAACTAATGAAAAAAATACTTGTAAGCGTAATGGTTATTTCCCTAGCCTGTGCCCTAATTGGCGGTGGCATCTACGCCGTCTTCAGCGAATCTGAGGATAGCACGGGAACGAGCTGGACTACGGGAACGCTGAACCTGATTCCCACTGTTAGCGGTACCGGTCCCGGCGGAAAGTACTCCGAGACCCCAGGTGGCGATGGCCTGAATGGGTATGTGGTTTTTACCAACCTGGCACCTGGAGATTCAGGCTCCATCACCTGGACGTTACAGAATGACGGAAGCCTGGATGGCACCTTGACCATGGCTTCAGGCGTCACCTTTGATGAGAACGGCTCCAATGAGCCTGAGGACGCGGTAGCTGGCAACAACGGCGGTGGCGATGGAGACCTGGACGAGTACATGGGGGTTAGGCTAAAGCGTGGTGCCACTTATATTCTGGGGGATGGCACTAATTATGTGCCATTTTCGAAGCTAGAGGCAGTATTGGATGCCGAGAGTGAAGACCTGACGGCAAGCGGCACCCTGGTCTATGTCCTTGAGTGGGAAATCGCCGGCGATGTCAAGGGAGCTGGTGGCGATGAGAAGTTCGGTACCGGTGACGATGTTGACGAAGATGACAACATCATTCAGAGCGACAAGGCTACCCTTGATATCACTTTCACCCTGACCCAGTCATAATGGGATATATGAGGTGGTGGGGCCTAGTCCTACCACCTCAACGCTCGGATTGCCCCAAAAACAAATGAGGGCTGACAGCACTAGCTTTACCTAGGGGAAATAAAGGAGTCTGCTATGAAAAAGGTGGCTAAGAATCTTGGTATTACCTTGATAATTCTGCTTATGGCGGCAACCGCTCTTACCTTTCTGGCGCCTCGCTTTGGCTGGAGCGTGGATGCCGTTTTCTCGGGCAGTATGGAGCCTGAGCTTAAGGTGGGCGGCGTGGTGGTAACTCGCCCTGTGGCGCCAGAGGAAATAAGGGCAGGGGATATTATCACCTTCTACTCTCCACTAAATGAGAGGCTGACGAGCCACCGGGTGGTAGCTGTAGAACAGGCCTCAGCTTTTCACTTCCTAACCAAAGGGGATGCCAATGAGGATGCTGACCCTGTCCTCGTGCCAGCCCAGAATGTGGTGGGAAAGGTTTGCCTTCACCTTCCTTACTTCGGCTATATCACCCAATTTGTCAAAACTCCCTTGGGCTTTCTGCTGGCTATTTGTATACCCGGGCTCGTTGTTATCATCACCGAAGTAAAAAATATCTGGCGTGTGCTTACTGAGGGGAAGATCGAGAGGCAATACAGGAGAAGGTAAGC
>DAOUFA010000158.1:0-2352 GCA_034430355.1 Dehalococcoidales bacterium | reverse complement strand
GAGCCGGAGTTATTTTTACTTGATGAGCCAACGGCTTCGTTAGACTGGAGGGCGAAAACGGATATTCTGGAGCTGGTAAGGCTAATTCACGATTCACGGCACCTGACTACCCTATTTGTTACTCACGACCTCAGCTCTTTACCTGTTGCCTGTGACCGGGTGGTGCTGATGAAAGAGGGGCTTATCTGGGGCGAGGGCTCACCTGAGGCGGCACTTACCGATGATAACCTCAGCCAGTTATATGATATGCCTCTCTCGGCAGTGAAGGCGAGGCGAAAAGAAGCTATTTTGATTTAAGGGGGTCTCGGACTTGGATTTGTCCATCTTGGGCTACCAATTCATGCAGAATGCCATCCTTTCCGCCGTTCTCGGTGGCATTGCCTGTGGTACGATAGGCGTTTTCGTGGTGACAATGCATATGCCCTTTATTGGCGTGTGCATGTCACACGCTGCCTTTGCCGGAGCCTTGCTCGGGCTGTGGCTGGGCTTTAACCCTCTGCTAGGTGCCTTTGGCGTCAGTCTGGCATCAGCGGCGGTTATTGGTCCTCTGGCTGACCGGGGGGAGCTAAGCCCTGAGACCTCGGTCGGGGTCATCTTTTCTCTTATGCTGGGGCTTGCCTTCCTGTTTATGGGGCTGATGCCCGGCACCAAGTCAGGGGCCCTGGAATTGCTGTGGGGTAGTATTCTGACCAATACCAGGAGCGACGTCATACTTCTGGGAATAGTAGCTGCGGTGGTGGTGGGGCTGGTTTTTCTCTTCTACAAGGAGTTTCAAGCCACCATTTTTCATCGCGATATGGCCCGCTCGGTCGGTATCCCGGCGACAGTTATGTTATATGGTATCCTGTTTTTAACCGGGGCGACGATAACGGCATCGCTCCGCTCCATCGGCGGGCTACTTATCTTCAGCCTCATTCTGAATCCAGCGGCGGCTGCCTACCAGCTTACTTACAGCATGAAGCGGATGTTTCTCCTTTCCGCCGGTTTTGCTGTTCTTTCTGGTTTGATGGGTCTGCTTATGTCCTACCTGTTTAATATTCCCAGTGGAGCTACGATAGTGATTACCTCTTCGGCAATATTTGGCATAGCTACTTTTTTCTCGCCGAAGAGGAAAGTGAAGCCGTGGCAGAAGAAACCGCTAGTGGAGGAGAAACAGTGATCAGGACATATTTTAACCATAGGGCAGCCGTCTGGGATGAGACCAGCTCGGAAACGGATACAACCAGGCTGGAGCTGATGGCTGAGCGCCTGAATATTGAGCCCGGGTCTACAGTACTTGATGTCGGCAGTGGGACCGGGGTATTCATCCCCTTTCTATTAAGCCGGATTGGAAGCCAGGGACGATTAGTGGCTCTGGACTTTGCTGAGGAAATGTTAAACCGAGCCCGGGCTAAAGGCTTTAACGGGTATATTGACTACCTTCATGCCGATGTAACCAGTATGCCTTTGCTTGAGGAGGTCTTTGATGTTGTGGTGTGCTACTCCAGCTTTCCCCACTTTCAAGATAAGCCCAGAGCCCTGGCTGAAATTAACCGGGTAACCAAAAGCGGTGGTCGACTGTTGATTTGCCACACCTCAAGCCGGGCTATAATTAATGAGTTTCACCGCCAAATCCCAGCCGTGGGCAACGATACTATTCCTGATGAGCCTGAGATGCAATTTATGCTGTCAATGGCTGGGTTTACTGATATTAAGATAGACGACGGTAGCCAGAGTTACCTGGCTAGTGCCAGGAAGCCTATATTAGCTTGAGTGTCTGGGGCTCAAGCTCAAGGCTGATGTCTAAGGCTTTGGCCGAATGGGTGAGGGCACCAACGGAGATAAAATCAACCCCGACCATAGCTACAGTGCGGACATTGGCTAGGGTAATACCTCCCGAGGCTTCAATCTGAACCTGGCTGGGAACCGAGTCCACTACCCGGCGCATTTCATCAGGGCTCATGTTATCCAGCATGATTATATCCGCCCCAGCCTCAGCAGCGTCCAGGGCTTCCTGAGTAGTGCTGACCTCAACCTCAACCTTTACCCCTTGGGGGGCATTCTGCTTAGCCCTGGCGACAATATCCTTGATATTCATGCCCAGGGCGCGTAGTGCCGCCAGGTGGTTATCCTTAATCAGGATACCATCGCCGAGGTGGAAGCGGTGGCTTTGTCCGCCGCCGATGCGCACCGCATACTTTTCCAGCAACCTGAGACCGGGGGTGGTCTTGCGGGTATCGGTAATCTTAACCCCAAGCCCTTTGGTTTTGGCTAGAAATTGGGCTGTCAGTGAAGCAATACCACTGAGCCTCTGGAGGAAATTGAGGGCTACCCGCTCGGCTTTAAGGATGCTTATGACATTACCGAAGATGG
>DAOUFA010000157.1:0-7533 GCA_034430355.1 Dehalococcoidales bacterium | reverse complement strand
CAATACTCCGAGGGTAGCTTGTCTTCGTGCTCATTGAAGTATCTATATAATAGGCGAATCACTTCCCTGGCTTTTTCCGTTTCCTGCTGGACGGCTTGCAGGTTATATACCCGGTCAAAAAGAAATTTACGCAGGGTATTGGTTGCCTCCAGAATCTGAGGGCTCATTCCTATCTTTGGGCTGTCGGTAGTATCACGACCACTGGCTGCCCACGAGTAGCCAATAATATCACAGACCATAGTATTGATGCGCTGCGAGTGGGAGAGACCTAATACCTTAACTGCGGGCAGTGGTAAATCGCCCTCAGTGATGATGCCAGCTCTTATGGCGTCACCAATATCGTGGTTGATATAGGCTACGGTATCGGCAATTTTACATACCTCACCTTCTCGGGTATTTACCTTTCCCCAGTCTTGTCCCAGGATTTCTGTCCTGGTCTTGGAGTGATTAACAATACCGTCTCTCACCTCCCAGGTAAGATTAAGCCCGTAACCGTTATTTTCTAAAAGGTCAACAACTCGCAGGGATTGCTCGTTATGCCTGAATCCCTGGGGGTAGAGCTCATTTAAAACATCCTCCCCCACATGCCCGAAGGGGGTATGCCCCAGGTCATGACCCAGGGCGATTGCCTCAGTCAGGTCTTCATTGAGGTTTAGGGCTCGGGCTATGGTGCGGGCTATTTGAGAGACCTCCAGGGTGTGAGTGAGTCGGGTTACATAATGGTCACCTAAGGGGGCAATGAAAACCTGTGTTTTATGCTTGAGGCGGCGAAAAGCCTTGCAATGGATGATGCGGTCTCGGTCACGCTGGAAGGCGGTGCGTACCTGACAGAGCTCTTCGGGCTTGAGCCTGCCCCGCGACAACCTGCTTTTGGTGGCGTACGGGGAGAGGCTTTCTTCTTTTTCTTCAGCTAGCTGGCGAATATTAAGCCGACTAATCATTAAGTTTCAATTTCTCTTCAACTTTAGCAATTATTTCTCTGGTCTGGTCAATCATGTCCGGGCTGACTGAAACTGAGGTAATACCCCACTCCACCAGTTTTTCCGTAAGTTCAGGGTAGAATGAAGGTGCCTGCCCGCAGATAGAGGAGGTGACCCCCATGCTCTTGGATACCTTGATAAGCCGTTCCAGAGCTATCATCACGGCTTCATTTCGTTCATCAAAGGTATCGGCTAATTTTTCGCTGTCCCTATCAATGCCCAGGATGAGCTGGGTTAGGTCATTTGAGCCGATGGATATGCCATCAATACCAACCTCAATGAACTTTTCCAGGAGAATGAAATTAGACGGCACTTCAGCCATCATCCATAGTTTGAAATCTTTAGCGCGTTTTAGCCCTTCTGACTCCATAATTTTTACCGTTCTAGCCAGCTCATCAACGGTTCGGACAAAAGGAATCATCACCCAGAGGCTGGGATATTTCTGCCTCACTTTCTTAATAGCTTCTAATTCCAGCTTGAACACCTCAATGTCAGTAATGTACCGGGAGGCACCCCGGTAGCCAAGCATGGGGTTCTCTTCAACAGCTTCGTACTGTTCCCCACCTTTGAGCGCTCGGTACTCATTGGTCTTGAAGTCATTGGTTCTATAGACTACGGGTCGGGGGTTAAATGCCTTAGCGAATATAGTTAACCCTTGGGCAAGCTTATCGACAAACTCCTGCCCTCGGTTTTGGCTAATCATATAGTTGGGGTGCTCACCAATCCCGGCAATAATGAACTCGGCTCGAAGTAAACCCACTCCGTCGACATCACGAGCTGCCACTCTATCAGCCGCTTCGGGTTCAGCCAAGTTTACATAGACTCTTGTCTTCGTCTTAATCTTTTTCTTGGGTATAGCCGCCGACAGAGCCGCTTTTTCCTCGGCTACTTTCCCTTCGTAGACCTTGCCCGTTGAGCCGTCTACGGTAATTACCTGTCTATTTTTTAGGGAAGAGGTGGCTTGCTCGGTGCCAACCACACAGGGTATGCCTAACTCACGGCTGATGATAGCGGCGTGGGCGGTTCTACCCCCGCGGTCGGTGACGATAGCTACCGCCCGTTTCATTGCCGGCACAAAGTCAGGGGTAGTCATTTCAGTCACCAGGATATCCCCGGTTTTTACCTTGTCTATAAGCGAGGCTTCAAGTACTATTCTGACCGGTCCCGAAGCTACACCAGGGCTGGCCGGTGCCCCCGATAGAAGCACCGGGGCGGTAATTTCAGGCGTAACCTCAACGGCTGCCCCTTCCTTTGTCGTGGTTACCGGGCGGGTTTGGACGATAAAGATTTTCTTATCTTCTTTGGCCCATTCTATATCTTGAGGGAATTGATATAAATCCTCGATGTATTTTCCCAGCTTGGCCAGAGTAATTATGTCATCATCGGCTAACTTTTGCTGAGTTTGAAGTGCTGGTGGGAGAGACACCTTAATATTAGGTTGCTGGTCATCACCAGCTGTATTCCTTATTATTTGCCATTCTTGTTTGCCAATTTGCTTACTGCTAATCTTAAGCCCATCTTTATCCACAATATAGGTATCAGGGGTAACACTGCCTGAGACAATGGCTTCGCCCAGCCCAAAGCCGGCTTCAATAGCTATCTTGCTGGTATCATTAGACACCGGCTCTAAAGTAAACATAACCCCGGAAGTCTCAGATTGCACCATTCTCTGAACCGGGACGGCGATGCCCACTTCAAGGTGGTCAAAACCCTGTTGTTTCCTGTAGAAAATGGCTCGTGGGCCGAAGAGGGATGCCCAGCACTCTTGAACAGCAACTGTCACCTTCTTCTCACCCTGGATATTAAGAAAGGTGGTTTGCTGCCCGGCAAAGGAAGCTGTAGGCAGGTCTTCGGCAGTAGATGAGGAGCGCACCGCAACCAGGCCTCTACCCATTTTTATATAAGCCTCTTGAATCTCCTTTGCTAGTTCCGGAGGCATAGTAGCATTTAGGATTATATCTTTAACCTTGTTAGCCACTTGCTGAAGTCGTTTACTATCATTAATGTCTAGAGACTCTAAAAGTTTACCAATTTTATTGGCGATTTTTGACCTTTGCAGAAAGTCGTAATAGGCGTTAGCGGTTACAATGAAGCCGGGGGGGACGGGTATTTTGGCGTTGGTCATTTCACCTAGGTTGGCTCCTTTACCACCGACAAGGGGGATATCCTTTTTGGTGACTTCTTTGAACCAAACAATAACCTTTTGACCTTCGCCCATAGTTGGCCTCCTTTTCGGTGAAGGTGAAAAATTCTTGCCTTTGTTAATTATACCATAATAGAGTAGTTTAGCTGAATGTTATTAGATATTAGATATTGTTTTAAACTCCATCTCCTATTAAGATTGTTTAGCAACCTATCCCCCATGATAGGAATATATATCCGTATCATGGAGAGTCAAAGGGAGGCGAATACGGGGTCCCCGCAAAAACAAAGTTTTTGTGGGGTAAAAAGCCTCCCTTATATAATTGATTCCCCTTCCCCTTATCAAGGGGAAGGGGATAAAGGGGATAGGGTTACCAATAAAAATCTAAAGGGGGGTGAGGTAGATAAAGAGTCTATATACTAGGAGGCTGGACTCAGTTACCTCGATAAACTTGGGGTGTGGAGGGTGTAGCCGTCTTCGTTGGTGGGGAAGAGGTCTTTCAGAAGGAGGGTCCGGCCGGTCTGGATGGCGGTGAAGCCATACTTATTGCGGATATGGTCAACGGCTTTATTTAGTCGCTCCAGCCGTTGGGCGGACAGGTCCAGCATATCCAGTTGTTTGGCTGGCTCAGTCAGGCTGGATACCCCGATACCAATAAGGCGGACTTTCTGCTTTTCTTGAGAAAGCGCTTGGTTTAATAGCTCTACCCCGGTATCAAAGATGGTCTGGTCACTATCGCTGGCTTGTCTCAGGGTATGATGGCGAGTAATGGTGGTGAAGTCAGCATATCTGAGTTTTAGGGTTACGCACCGGGCTTGTTTACCTCGCTGGCGTAGCTGGCTACCAACTCGTTCACTAAGATAACGCAGTGTTGCCTTGAGCCGGGAATGGTCTCTGGTGTCCTGACCAAAAGTGGTCTCGCGGCTGATGGACTTAGCCTCAGCCGGAGGCTCCACTTTTCTATCATCTATGCCCCTAGAATAACGCCACAGGAGTTCACCAGACGCACCAAAATGGCTTTTAAGGGTAGTTAACGGCATAATAGATAGGTTGCCTATAGTATCTATGCCTAAGCCATTTAATATACGCTCAGTCTTGCTGCCGATTCCGGGCAGTTTGGTTATGGGTAACGGTGACAGGAAGGAGCGCTCCTGTCCAGCAGCAACCTCCAGCAGTCCATCTGGCTTTGATAGTTCAGAGGCGACCTTGGCTACTACCTTACAGCTGGCGATGCCCACCGAGACGCCAAGCCCTAATTCAGCCTTAATCCGCTTTTTTATCGCCACCGCCATGTGATGAATAGAGCCATAGATAGATTCAAAACCGGTTACATCCAGGTAGGCTTCATCAAGGCTCACCGGCTCAAGATAGGGTGAAAAATCAGCCAGGATAGCCATAAACCTTTGTGAAGCCGCACGATACTTGGAGAAGCTGCCCTCTATGAATATAGCCTGGGGGCAAAGCTTAGAGGCGGTGGTGAGGGGCATACCGGCATGTAGACCAAAGGCCCGGGCTTCATATGAGGCTGAGGCAACTACCCCTCGTCGGTCAGGTCTACCGCCAACCACTACCGGTTTACCTTTAAGCTCAGGATTTTCTACCTGCTCCACTGAGACAAAGAAGGCATCAAGGTCAATATGCATAATCTGGCGAGTCATTACTCACCTCGGGAAACAAAGGCTCTAACTCTACGCTCAAAGACACTGCGCTCAAGGAGGACACGGCGCTGGCATTTAAGGCATTTAATGCCAATATCAGCGCCCAGCCTTACTACCTGCCACTCATAGCTGCCACAGGGGTGCTTCTTGTTGAGGCGGACCACGTCACCCAGCTTTATCTCCATAACCATTCCTTTTGCCTCAAAGAGCTTGATATTGGTTTATCTGGTCGCGCAGTGATGAAGCCACCCCCCGTGCTGCCTGGGCGAAGTCTTTTCCTGACGAGGCGTAGATAATCTGCCGTGATGAGCTGATAATCGCCTTCTCGCCTTGAGCATTAACCCCATAGCGAACCGCTGACGCCAGGTCTCCCCTCTGGGCACCAATGCCCGGTATCAGGAGTGGCATATCGGGGTGAGCCTGCCGAATCAGCCTTAGTTCCTCGGGATAGGTAGCGCCAACCACCAGTCCGATGTTGCCATATAGGTTCCACTGGCTAGCTTTAAGGGCTACCAGCTCAAACAGCCGGCGATAGTCAGGCTCTGCCTCACAGCGGAGAGACTGGAAGTCCAGGGCACCGGTATTTGATGTCCGGCACAGGATGAATACCCCTTTGTCTTTATATTGGATAAAGGGTTCTACTGAATCAAAGCCGAGGTAGGGATTCACGGTGGTGGCATCAAAGTTAAGGTTAGCAAAAATAGCCTTGGCATAGGCTTTAGCCGTATTGCCGATATCGCCCCGTTTAGCGTCGCCGATGACGGGAATGTCATCTGGTATGTATTTAATAGTCCGCTTCAGGGCATCTAGTCCCTTATCATCCAGGGCTTCGTAGAAGGCAAGGTTGAGTTTGTAGGCGCATACCAAATCAGAGGTAGCCTCAATAATTGCCTGGTTGAAATCAAAGATGCTTACCTTCTTGGGCATCAGCTTCGGGTCAGGGTCAAGCCCGACGCAGAGTAAGCTCTTATTTTTGCGAGTAGCATTGGTTAGCTTTTCAATAAAGTCCATTTTATCCCCCGTGATAAGGTTATCAGTCGCTATAGGTGAGCGTCAATGGATACTAACGCCCTCGGCTTCTTTGCCTGATTGTCCGGCGTAGAGGTTTTTGTCTCCTTGAAAGCTCAAACGGAGGAGTATAGCGCGTCATAACATCGAGGTTTGCTCGTAGTTCATCGCCATCAATAATTACAAGCTCGTGCACTTTAAGGAAGTTTAGATCTCGGGATAGCGTCTTATTTGTTAGTTTACGGTAGAAGCGGGCTAACCTATGGTCACCATTTCGTAGGGCTTTGAGAGACACGGACTGCTCACTCAACGCTAAGAGGAAACGAAGCATGCGTTCTCCAACTCTCGTGCCAAGCTTACCATGTACCACAAGCTGCTCCCGTGCATAATCCCTAAAGGCAATCAATTTGACATCTGACAAAACCTCATTATGAACCGCCTCTAATTCCACCACTAAACCCTGTAAAGCAAAAAGGATGAATGGCGTAAGATCCCCATTGCTCTGGAAGCGAACTTGATCTAGAAACTGCACATATTCATGCCTATGCTGGTAGTAGTAGTTTGCTAATGAATAGAACCCGCGGGCATTCACTCCACCTTGGTATAGCAAAAAACTCTCTACACCTCGGGCCGTTCGTCCATTGCCATCCCCGAAGGGATGAATGCTAACAACATAAAAGTGCGCTACAATTGCCCTTATGATAGAGTCCCAAGCTATTGGAACACCCGTGTTAAACCATTTTATAAACTCTCTCATAAGTTTTCTAACATCCTCTCCACTTGGAGGAACATAATTGCCAGCGGATACAAGGTGGGTTCTATATTTACCCGGTACGTTATCGGGGTAGTCAATACCTTTCGTAGTAATCTCGTGAATCTTGCACACTAGCTTTTCTGTGAGAGGCAGATTAGGATCCCGGTTGAGTTCTTTAGCCACATAGTACATTAGCTCTTCAGCATTTCGGGCTTCCTTTTCCTCGCGGCTCCTGTTTGGTGGCAAAACAGACTTTTTCGGTGGAGATTCCATTATCTGACGCACTTCGTCCTCTGTTAGCTCTATCCCTTCTATACCGGTGGTGCCACGCACAGCTCGTAGTATATTAAGCGCATCCAGCTTTGTTTTCGTATAGGGAGGTATAGGAATGGCGCGAATTACGGACGCAAGGGCATAAGCCCTCTCTTTGAGAGAAACGATTTGCGGGCGTTGAGAGTCAAGTCGCAAGTTGAAATTGACATCCCACCTGGGCATTTATTATCCCTCCTCTTTTGGACATTGTCCTAGACAATGTCCATTTAATTTCACCTATAAATATAATACAATAAATCGAGACATATGTCAAGACATTGTCCATATCTTTGTCCAATAATTTCATTTTGTCCCTTGTAGCTATTGTTAGTTTTGATTTACAATAGTTATGTAATAGGGCTCGTAGAAATGAATTACCAGCAGGCTCTGGATTACCTCTATAGTTTTATTGACTATGAAACTATGCACGTCCCGCGCAGTGCGGTTAATTATGACCTGAGGCGGGTAGAGGAACTGCTGTTTCGTTTAGGCAATCCCCACCTGGCAGCCAAGTCAGTCCATATTGCCGGCACCAATGGCAAGGGTAGCGTAGCGGCTATGGTAACAGCAGCTCTTACCGCTTCCGGTTATACTACCGGACTCTATACCTCACCTCACCTTAACGACCTGAGGGAGCGCTTTAGGGTTAACGGCGAATTAATCACTGAGGAGGAGCTT
>DAOUFA010000156.1:0-3431 GCA_034430355.1 Dehalococcoidales bacterium | reverse complement strand
TTTTTCCTCCAGGTCTTAAGGTGCCTGTCCAGGCAGTTATGGGTAACGTTGAGCTTACCACCCACGAACCACTGGTGCTTACCCTCTTTGAAATCCTCGACCAAAACCTTATCCCATTTCTTGAACCAATCCAGTTGTTCTGCCATCTCTGCCCAGAATCCCTCAGGGTCATCAATAGACCTTT
Organism: Dehalococcoidales bacterium; assembly: GCA_034430355.1. Taxonomy (GTDB): domain Bacteria; phylum Chloroflexota; class Dehalococcoidia; order Dehalococcoidales; family E44-bin46; genus E44-bin46. Next base: position 3,247 of record DAOUFA010000156.1, on the reverse strand, counting down.
GATAAATCTTTTCATATTCATCCAGGCTCTTGATGTACGCCTTTTTAGCCAGTTCCTCTGGAGGGTGGAAAACCCTTTTCTCTGCCATCATAGAAGTAATTGCGTTTGCTTTTTCCAAGATGACACTCCTCCCAAAATTCTTCTCCGTTGAACCTGCTGAGTTCTTTGCTTAATAACCCCTTTGAGCTAACTTGGTCAACGAAGTAAAGTTCAACTGATTCATCAGGTAAGCGGTGTGAATTTGGCATTATCTGGGGGGTAATCAAATGTTATCAGCTGGTTAGTCTTGTGAGGTAACACCCAATAGTTGCATGAATGCCGCTTGCAGTCTATCCGTGACCACTCTAGCTATTCCACGGTAGAATGTGCAGCCGACCCCGCAATTAGTATGACATAGTTCAACTAGGTCTTCCCCCTTGAAGACTAACACCTTTGTCTTTTCTATAGCCTTGCACGAAACTGCAAAAACGTGTGGCGGTATAACTGCTCCCCAGCCAAAGGTCTCAAAATTAGTAACTGCCTGAAGTTGTCGCTGGGACAGTGGTCCGGCTTCGAAAATAATCCCTACCAAGCCATCTTCAATTACATATAGTTTATCATACAGAACGTTCTGCTTGGCTATAACTGCCCCCGGCTCAAACACTTCACAGGTACACATTTCCGCCACTAAGCTGAGTTGCTCATCGTTTAGCTCACGGAACAAGTCAGACCTTTTTAATACCTCTAATTTATCCATTTCTGCCCTCCTTTTACGGGCACTACGGCTTACCTTCTAAAATAATTATAGGCTAATACCCAGGGCTTTAGCAAACTCAGCCTGCCCGAAATCAAATTAGTATTTACTAAGCTGCTGTTTAAGCCTTTGTAGTTTAGCCTTTCTGGTGGCTAGTTTATTCTGTTCTTTATCCACAATAGCTGGTGGTGCCTTGGTTAGAAAGGCTCTGTCCTTGAGCCTGGCTTCAAGTTGGGCTATCTCAGCCTGGCTTTGCTCTATCTCCTTCTGTAGCCGTTTCTTCTCGGCTTCCAGGTCAATCATGCTTTCCATAGGTATGACTACCTCAGTCTCTTTGAGCACTAATACCACGGCATTTTCCCCTGGCTGACCTTCCTGCCTGCTATCAAGGAAAGTAACCGGTCTTGCCCGAGCCAGGGTCTGAATGGCTTGAGAATGAGGAACGATGGCTGATGTAAGCTTGCCGCCGTAGATTTGGGCTTCAATCCACCTGGTGCTCTCCACTTTGTATTGTGCCCGGGCATTGCGGATAGAGCGAATTATTTCTATTATGGATTCCATAACTCGCTCCGATTCTGGGTCGGTGGCTATCTCTCCGGTCTCAGGGTAGGCAGCTACCATTATAGATTCAGCCTCCTGCCAGGGTAGATGCTGTTTCAGCCTTTGCCATAGCTCTTCAGTGATGAAGGGTATAAAGGGGTGCAACAGACGTAGTGAGGTCTCCAGGACATAAACTAGGACCGGCAGTGGTGATACTACCCCCTTATCTGCGGAGTCAAGACGAATTTTGGCTATTTCAATATACCAGTCGCAGAATTCACCCCACAGGAAATCATGAATCTGCCTCTGGGCTTCACCAAACTGGAAGTCTTCCATCAGACCGGTTACGCTGGATATGGTACGACTCAAGCGGCTTAGAATCCAGCGGTCTTCTACGGGAAGCAAATTCCATTGAATTTCCATACTGGTGTCGGTGGTCTTAATATTTCTGATGATAAATCGGGTGGCGTTCCACAGCTTATTGGCAAAGTTGCGTCCACCTTCTAGCTTGGCTGGGGTTAGCTTGATGTCATTTCCTGGCGATGTGCCGGTAGATAGGGCAAAGCGTAGGGCATCGGTGCCATATTTCTCCAGGGTGTCGACTGGATTAAGCACGTTGCCCTTAATCTTGCTCATCTTCTCCCCCTTCTCATCACGCACCAGACCGTGAAGGTAAACGGTGCTGAAGGGAATGCCGCCGGTATTCTCCAGACCCATCATAATCATTCTGGCTACCCAGAAGAAGAGGATATCATAGCCGGTTTCCATTACTGTGGTGGGATAGAAGTAGCGTAAATCTTCAGTGTCATCGGGCCAGCCCAGGGTGGAGTGAGTCCATAGCCCTGAGCTAAACCAGGTATCAAGAACATCCGGGTCCTGTTCTATGTTGGCTGAGCCGCAGTGACGACAGGATTTAGCGTCTTCAATAGTTACCGTTAGCTCACCGCAGTCCGGGCAATACCACACCGGGATTCGGTGTCCCCACCATAGCTGGCGGCTGATGCACCAATCGCGAATATTCTCCATCCAGTTGAGGTAGACCTTGGTAAAGCGCTCAGGGATAATTTTAATGCGCCCATCAATAACAGCTTTGATAGCCGGTTGGGCTAAGGGTTGTGTCGTGATAAACCATTGCTTACTGGCTGTCGGTTCAATAACCGTCTGACAACGGCAGCAGTGTCCCACCGAGTGGGGACGGGGCTCGACTTTTTCCAGAAGTCCCTCCCTTTTCAGGTCGGATAGTATAGCCTGGCGACAGGCGAACCGGTCAAGCCCGGCGTAGGGTCCAGCATTTTCATTCATAGTCGCATCCCGGTTCAGGATATTTACCAGAGGCAACCCCTGGCGTTGGGCTACTTCAAAGTCCACCGGGTCATGAGCCGGGGTGATTTTAACCGCCCCGGTGCCAAAGCTGGGGTCGACAGCCTCATCAGCCACAATAGGTATTACCCGGTTTACCGCAGGCAGGATGACCTTTTTACCTATCATTGTCTTGAACCGCTTGTCTTTGGGGTTTACGGCTACGGCGGTGTCACCGAGTATTGTTTCCGGTCGGGTGGTAGCTACAGTAATAAAATCCTGGTTACCCTCAGCCAGGGGATAGCGGACATAATATAGATGCCCCATTATCTCTTTGAGTTCCACCTCAAGGTCGGAGAGGGCGGTAGCACAGCGAGGGCACCAGTTTATTATCCGTTCCCCGCGATAAATTATTCCTTTGTCGTACAGATGGACAAAGGTAGTCCTGACCGCCCGGCTCGGTGCCTCGTCCAGGGTAAAATGCTCCCGGCTCCAGTCACAGGAAGCCCCCAGCCTTTGGTGTTGTTGGGCAATAGTCTGACGGCATTTATCTGCCCACTGCCTCATTCTGTCCACGAATTTATCCCTGCCCAACCCATGGCGGTCTAGTCCTTCTTCAGCCAGCAGTTGCTCCACCACCACCTGAGCCGCAATGCCGGCATGGTCAACCCCGGG
>DAOUFA010000155.1:0-4341 GCA_034430355.1 Dehalococcoidales bacterium | reverse complement strand
ACTACAAAGAAAGGTCGCTCTCTCTGGAAAGATATATTAATAATATATGGGACCACAAGCCTTTGTTAATCGGAGTAGCATCCAGCGGACGGAATATACTAGAAGTCGCTACTGGAACCGGAAACCTGAGCATCTTCTTGTCGCACCTCGGTTATAATGTGGTATCAGTCGATAACAATGATGGCGTATTAAAAATTGCACAACACAATAACGCCAATTTTAGAGGAGAAGTGACTTTCAAGAAAGCAGATGCCTTCAATTTGCCATTTGATGATGACAGCTTTGATGTGTGCTTCTCACAAGGTTTTTTCGAGCATTTCGCTGATGATGATATCAGAAAACTGTTTAGGGAACAGCTACGGGTTTCCAGGAAGGTTGTTCTAAAACAAAAATGAATTTTCTCAATTTATTAATCAAAGGCACTAGGAATCCCCATCATGTCCCGCCGTTTATTATTACTTTGTTCAGAGCCTATTTTGATCGGTACGTCAGAAGAAGGATGCGCTTTACTCATAAAGAAGTTGTCACAGGAGTTTCGAATTATGCTGAATTTAGCTCTCGTCTTTACATGGAAGTCCAACTACTTAAGAAGGCACTTAAAGGCTGCTCTGCACAACGTTCTCTTGAAGTAGGATGTGGTTATGCCCGTCTTACTCCTTGGATTGCGGAATATTCAAAGGAACATCATGCTGTCGACGCTGAGTCTAAGCTTTTAAAAGATGCCCAAATGTTGTATCCTAGCGTCCAATTTCATAAAGTCACTGTCCAAAATCTCCCATTTCCCAATAATTATTTTGCTCTCTGTGTTAGCTGGACAGTTTTGCAACACATTCCTCCGGAAGAACTGCCTAGAGCTGTTAGAGAAGTGAAAAGGGTACTAAAAGCGAATGGGATTCTTATCATAGCTGAGGAGACAGAGAATATAACAGCGTTAGATACTTGGGGTCATTCTTTGGGAGAATGGAAAGAACTCCTTTCCCCTTGGAAGTTGGTCTGGCATACTGGGCGAAAGGTTGAAACAACTCATTATAGGAAGTATGCTGGGATGGTTATGCGGTTTGAGAGGTCATAATCTAAATAGAGACCTTTCGCTAAACCGTAGTACTTATCTAAAAAAGGCACCATTTTCTCTGTCCAAATGGGCCTTTGGGAGGCAAAAGCCTGACAGGATATTCGATTGAATTTCCCCTGCTAGGTTCAAAGTCGCGTGTTTCGCAACTGCCTTAAATTAGAGAAGGCCAGTTATTATAGCGGGAGAAAAGGTAGCGAAGAGAATCCATCACAAATCTATTTCAAGGTAATAAAGTGAACCGAGAAACCAAGCAGGAGCGCCGGGAGAAACGCCTGAAAAAGAAGCGGGAGCGGATGCCTGAACATGGGAAAAACCTGGCTAGAATATATATGGATGCTATACTGAAGCGATTAAGACGCCGGCGTATTGACAAATAGCAGGAGAGGTAGTAAAAGTAGTAACTACTAAGGATAAGGAGGCAAAATTCATGGCGAAAAGACAAAGACATTGGGAGAACCGGGAATTTATAAAGGCTAGACTTGGTTCATCGGGGATGACGGCTCACGTTTGTTTTGTTCTTGGTATTATATTTACCGTATTAGGGATTATTGCCGATGCCGCCAACGTCATTCTCGGCTTGACGTCAGTATCCTGGTTCCTGCTGGCAATTGTTACTCTTGTGGTTGGCTTAATGTGGTTCTTTGGCGTGGGGTTGGCTTGGTATTTAATTACCACCGAGGCTAAAAGTAAAAAAGGGGAGTGAACCCAGGCAAATCCAGGACCTGTTTACCAGGCAATAAATACCGATGGTTACCCTTCTCCCCCTGTAGTGCCTTCCTCCTCAAGCTGTTCCATAAGGCGGGCGGCTCGGGGGTAGGGAGTATGCTCTGGTGTGGGAAAAATCTGGCTAAGATTTATATGGATGCTATTATGAAGAGGTTGAAGGGGAAGTGATGTTCATCCATTTTGCTTTTGGGAAATTGGGGAAGGAAGGGAAAATAGAGGAGCAAACGAAGGCGGTAATTGACTGTATTTTGAAAGAGAAGAGGCTCAAGGTTTCTAAATGCACAGAATTCATACCAGAGTTTCCTGAACCTGGTACAAAACGCATTCCGATGGAAATGTTTAAGGTAACAGAAGACGGATTGGCAGCAGACTTTTATCCAAAAGAAGACCCAAACTGGTTCAATAAACTACCTGATGACGGTTCAATATATTACCTACAGAGAGATGTACCTATGATTTGTTTTATCAAAATTGCCTTTAATCAGCTCAGGGCGTCCAATCATTGTATGGAATATGGAAAATTCGGAATAGTTCTTAATGACAGGTTACTTAAGTCAAAAGGCATTAGACCTGTTAAATACTATACAGAAGAATCATTGTGGAATGACCCTCTGATTCGGAAGTGGAATTACGAGTTAAAAAGTCTACCACATGATAAAAGGGAAGATTGTGAAAAGGAAATCTTGACATATAGGAAACCAGCTACATATTTCTCCACATTCAAGAAGTCAGTAATAGCCAAGATTACGGCTGCCCCAAGTGGAGGAACAGTAGAGTTTTTAAAGTATGATAGGTATGAAGAAGGATATGATTTCAGAAGCGAAAACGAATATAGGATTGTCTTTGATGAGGGCGTAGACTACTTATATTTTGAAGAAAAGGATCTTTTTATGGTAGTTACTCCGGACACAAAAGCTCAGCGTAGAATTCTGGATTTCTTTAGCCGAAATTGGAAAGAAAAACTGAAGGTCACGATTTATCCAAGCTGAGCCAGTCAAGATACAAATGAGCCAGGAGGACTCGAACCCTCCTTAATCTGCCTGCTCTTCCCTCTTAACCCCTTCTTCCTCAAGCTGTTCCATAAGGCGGGCGGCTCGGGGGTAACCGATGCGTAACTTCCGTTGCAGGTAAGAGGTTGATATGTGCTTGTGTTCCTGGGCTAGTTGCCGGGCTGCCTCCAGGAGCGGGTCCTCACGGAAGCCTCCCCTGGCGGCGGGGGATAGGACGAACTCCTCAACCTTTAGCGGGACTGCCTCTTCCCTCTGCTGGCTACCCCAGAAATAGACCAGCCTCTCGGTCTCGGCATCAGAGACATAGGACCCCTGGAGGCGCTTGGGTTTAGCTGCCTCGGTGGGCATGTAGAGCATATCGCCTGCCCCCAGCAGTTTCTCAGCGCCACCGATGTCAAGGATGGTCCGTGAATCTACTTGAGAGGTAACGGCAAAGCTAATGCGGGTCGGGAAGTTAGCCTTGATTAAGCCGGTGACCACATCCACCGATGGACGCTGGGTAGCCACGACCAGGTGGATGCCGGTAGCCCGGGCAAGCTGAGCTAATCGGCATAGAATGTGCTCCACTTCATCAAAGCCGGTCGCCATCAGGTCAGCCAGCTCATCAATGATTAGTACTAGGTAGGGGAACTTCTCGTTTCCCTGCTTATTTTTATTGTAGCCCTCAATGTTACGGACTCCGGTGGTAGCCAACTTTTGATACCGCTTATCCATTTCCTGGTTAAGCCAGCGCAGCGTAGGCAGGGCTTTGCTGGTATCAACTATAACGGGTGTCGGCAGGTGAGGTATGCTATTGAACGGAGTCAGCTCTACCCGCTTGGGGTCAATCATAATGAATCGGACATTATTAGGTGGGTTGTGTAACAGCAAACAGCAGATAATGGAATTTAAGCAAACAGTCTTGCCGCTGCCGGTAGCCCCGGCGATAAGCAGGTGAGGCATTCTAGCCAGGTCACCAGCTATCGCCTCACCACCAGCCCCTTTGCCTAAGGCGATAGCCAGCTTAGATTTGGCTTCTATTTTCTGGAAAGCGCTGGTCTCAATTACCCCTCGCAAACTAACCAGACTTGAAATGGTATTAGGCACTTCAATGCCGACTACAGATTGCCCCGGCACCGGGGCTTCAATCCTTATGCTGGGTGCCGCCAGCGCCAGAGCCAGGTCATTAGCCAGTGAGCTAATTCTCTCCACCTTAACCCTTGTCCTGGATACCTCCTCCAGCCTTACCTTAATATTGCCCTCTTTATCTCTTTCCTTTATCTCCCTCATCTTTCTATCCCAGCCCGGTTCCACCCCAAACTGGGTAACAGTTGGCCCAGCGTTTATCTGCACTACCTTAGCCTCAACCCCATAACTGGCTAGAGCCTCTTCAATAAGCCTGGCTCTCTGCATATTGTCAGCCTGACCAAACTCAACCTCGGGAGACCTATCCAGAATATCAATAGGCGGAAGCCGCCAGCCATCAACGGTAATTAAATCTGGTGATTCACCATATTTTCGCCACACTTCCTGAGCTACCTGTCGTAATTCTAG
>DAOUFA010000154.1:0-2117 GCA_034430355.1 Dehalococcoidales bacterium | reverse complement strand
CTCTCGATTGAAGGCTATCTATGGTTGGGCAGGTAACCAGACTGATGCCTCCTATAGCCCTTTTGCTTCTTTATGGCTGGAGGCAAAGTCGAGGATATTGAGCCTGAGCCTCTCCTCCCCACCCCACTGGTCTACTTTCAGGTTATAAACAATATCAAGGGGTGAGGAAACCTCTGCCAGATTGTTACCAAATCCAAAAGCTACCCCGTCCCAGACAGTGCCACTTTGCCTTAGTTTCAGCCTCAGGTGTTCTCCGCTACTGCCCATTGTCTGACAATCAATGACCTCTACTCCGTGGCTGAGGAAGGTAGGTGCTGGATTACCTCGACCAAAAGGAGCTAGCTGTTGAATTGATGGGAAAGTATCTCCGGCGAGGTCAGCCAGTGTAATCTCAGCATCAATATCCAGGCTGGGGCGAAGGTCAACCCTGGCTAGCTGGGTAGATGCCAGTTGTAACAGTTTTTGCTTAAGACGAGCCAGATTTTCAGTGGGTAGGGTGAAACCGGCTGCCTGGGGGTGCCCGCCAAAGTGAAGAAGTAAACCACGGCACTGGTTTAAAGCCTGGATAACATTAAACTCAGGGATGCTGCGGCAACTACCGCTACTTGTCTGCTTACCGGTCCTAATCACAATTGCCGGGCGACAGAATTCCCCGGCAAGCCTGCCGGCTACCAGTCCCATGATTCCACTGGGATAGTCCTCATCGCTGGCGACTAAAAGGGGTAAGATTCCTTGAGCCAATACCTGCTCCCTGGCTTTGGCTAGGGTATTGGTGGTTAATTTTTGCCGCTCAGCGTTTTTCTGCTCCAGCCATATAGTTAGCTGGCGTGCCTCTTGTGGCGAGTCGGTGGTCAGCAATTTGTAGCTGCCCATGGCATGTGCTAATCTGCCGGCAGCGTTTAAACGCGGGGCTAGAACCCAGGAAATACTCTCGGTATCAAGGCTGCCGAGGTTTAATCCGGCCTGGGTTATCATTTCCCTAACTCCAAGGCGGGGGGTGGCATTAATTAGCTTCAGTCCTTGCTTAACCAGGTACCGATTTTCCCCCAGTAGGGGCATCATATCAGCTACTGTCCCCAGGGCTACGAGGTCTATTAGTTCGTCCAATTCCTTCTCCTTACCCACACCCTGGAACAGAGCCTGAATAAGCTTGAAGGCTACCCCAACGCCAGCCAGTTCTGAGAAGGGGTAGTTTGAGTTGGGCATTTTAGGATTAACCACGGCAATAGCTGGTGGGATTTCGGTCGGAGGGGTATGGTGGTCGGTAATAATTATATTGAGACCCATCCTTTGTGCCTTCTTAACCTGGGAGAAGGCGGTGATTCCGCAATCAACAGTGATAACCAGGCTAACACCTTGCCGGCAAAAGTTCTCCAGGGTAGCTGTTTTAAGTCCATAACCTTCAGTCAGGCGGTGTGGTATGTAAGGGGTGACCTTACTGCCCAGGCTGGATAGCCCCAGCACCAGCAGGGCAGTCCCGGTGATGCCATCAGCATCAAAGTCTCCATAGATGGCAATGTTTTCGCCAGAAAGCAAAGCTTGGTAAATTCTAGCTACCGCCCGGTGCATATCAGGCAGCAGGAAGGGATTACCTGACAGGCATTTATCAGCGGCCAGGAATGATTCTAACTGAGATGGTTCAGTGAGACCACGGTTATACAGGAGCTGAGCTATCAGTGGCGGGAAGTCTGAGGTGTTAGCCAGGTACTCGGCTGGAGCTGGAGGTAGAATGTTCCAACGACTATGATTCAAGTTTATGCCTCACCATATTGTCGCAAGACCAGAACTGAATTATGACCACCAAAGCCGAAAGAATTAGACAGGGCGGTGGTAACCCTGGCCTGGCGGGCTATATTAGGCACATAGTCTAAATCGCATTCAGGGTCGGGGTGGGTGAGATTTATCGTCGGCGGTATTATGCCGTGTTGAATAACCATAACACATATTGCTGCCTCAACAGCCCCGGCACCCCCGAGTAGATGCCCCATCATTGACTTGGTTGAGCTTATTGGAATGTGGCAGGCAGTATCGCCAAACACAGCCTTTATCGCTCTAGTTTCCATTTTGTCGTTTAGCGGGGTCGATGTGCCATGAGCATTAATATAATCAATTTCGGT
>DAOUFA010000153.1:0-10390 GCA_034430355.1 Dehalococcoidales bacterium | reverse complement strand
CCTGGCGCTAGCGCGACGGTATAACTCCTTGGCATCTATATGTCCACTAGCCTCCTCAAGCAATTCCCAAAGCAGACGCCTTTGGGCTGTCAATCGATGACCCTGTACCGTGTTTATAGTTTTGCGATTGAGTCTCATTCTCAATAATAATTCTAACCCATCCTCCAAGTTTTGTCAACACACAGGTCGGTGAAGAAGATAAGCTGCTATAATTATTTGAGTGGCAATGTCAAATAAAGTGGCGACAGGATCTAGGGCGAGGAGAGGGGAAGTTATGATGCGGGCTACCTTCTTCTCGGTCAGAAACCCTCTCGCCTGCCCCAGCATGAGGCAAAGCACCAAGGGCTACTGCCGTCTGGCCAAGCTTCCGACCTCAAGTGAGATACCTTCTCCGCTGAGGAGGCTGTATTGTCCACCGGAACAGCCGAGACAAAGGTATCTTCCCTCTCTCACTACAGCCCGTCCTTCCATCACATTTTCGCCGCAAACTGAGCATCGCTTTGATTCAAAAATGGGCGCATACTGGGGTAGTTCAATCGCCGTTCTTGTTATCCGGAACATTTCTTCCGCTGGAACGGAAAGCTCTTTTTCCGACATGTCGGCAAACAAGCCCATCATCTTGGCGAAGTCCTCCGGTTGAGCTGCCTCCCTCCTAGCCACCAGTCTATCAAACAGGGCGTAGGCCTCGGGATACTCTTGACCTCGACTATCTTCAAAGTCAGGATCCAAGGCAATTCGGATGGCCTGTCCATCTCGTCTGCTTATGGTTACCGCTGTCTTCCCCCAGTCGCGATAGACTAAAGAGTTATTGCCGAAGCTACATCCGGTAATCATCTGGATGCCATCGCTGAAGCAGTTATTAGTTTCAACAACGGCAATAATCTCCTCCATACCCGTGTTCGTGACCCCCGTCTCTGTGATCCCGTAGTACCCGGCCTTCACCCCATAAGCCAGGTAATTACACCAGTGACCATGTAGCTCTCCGGCCTTACGCAACAAGCCCTTTAAGTCTCCTTGTCTGATAAGGCTCTCAATCTCAGCCCTAAACGGGTCCCCCTGCGCTTGCATCTGTGGTTACCTCCTCTCTACTAATAACCTGCGACCACCCCACTCAGGCAAATCTGACGACTCTTTCCCATCATTGTCTAAACGGCGCGGCGGAGATGACAACTAACCTTTAACATAAGCTCTCGTCCTTGGTCAGTGGCGGCTAGACGCCAGCGTTTACTGCAGTTCTATGCATCTGCAAGTGAATGCATCCCACACCAACATTCTAGAACGAATCGCTGTTAATTGCAAGCGGCCTGATTGAGGGGGAATACTGAAACAAAAGGTAGATGTGACAAAAACCAATCAAGGTTCGTTTAAGACTAGGCGACGTGAATTTGCTTATGATTACCCCTGTGCCAAGGGCCTTAACAAGGCATCAGTTGTAAGTAGATAAGATCCTGCTCTCAACACGGCCCGAAGTTACGGAAAGTGCGGCTGTCTCCACACTCAAACCTAGCTTGAAAGGTTGAGCAGATACGAAATCCCTGCCTCTGGTAGATGGAAAATACGAAATGCTGTGTGGAGGGACGGGATGACACACCGGGCTTCTTTCTTTTAATCAGGGGTGGGGTTGAAATCGCTGACGGCGTCTCTCATGGTGGTTTCACCGTCTGCGAGAAGGGGAAGCCATAAGTTATCACAGAAGCATGGGCCTGAGCAAGCATAGAATCTGAGGTATTGGTCTAGAGGAATTCCATAACTTTGGACGCAAGACTCATCAGCTCGATGCTTGCTTATTTGCTGACCTTGTGATTAGCCAGCTTTTCTAGCGCGAGCACCATGGCAGAATGGTCAAGGTCACTACCACCTTGTGCGGAAACTGCGTTAAGTAGTTCCTGAGCTACAGCCGTGCCGGGCAAACTTAATCCCAGGTTCCGCGCTGATTGCAATGCCAGATTCAGGTCCTTTTGCTGATGTTGGATGCGAAAACCAGGAGTAAAGGTACGTTTAATCATTCGCTGCCCATGCAAGTCTAAAATTCGGCTGTGGGCAAACCCTCCAAGTAGCGCTTCCCTTACTTTTACCGGGTCAGCACCCGCCTTAGAGGCAAATAAAAGAGCCTCACTAACCGCCTCGATTGTCAAGGCAACTACAATCTGGTTAGCCACCTTGCAAGTCTGACCGTCCCCATTATCACCAACAAGAACAATATTTTTACCCATAAGTTCAAAATAGGGCTTAATTTGTTCAAACACTTCAGGCTGCCCGCCTACCATAATCGAAAGAGTGGCCTTTTCAGCGCCTACCTGACCACCAGAAACAGGGGCATCGAGCATCTTTACCCCCATAGCATCAAGCTTCTTAGCAAATTCCTTGGTAGCAATCGGGGAGATGGAACTCATATCTACAACGATAGAACCTGACTTCACACCCTCCGCAACACCATCCTTACCAAACAAAACTGCTTCCACATCAGGTGTATCTGGTACCATGGTAAAAATTATATCGGATTTTTGGGCTACTTCCTTACTATTAGCGCAGACGACGGCACCCTTGGCAGCTAGTTCCTGAACCGGTTCGGGGTGCACATGAATATGAACATGAACCGTATGCCCAGCGGCTAGCAAGTGGCCAGCCATCGGCCTACCCATTATTCCTAATCCAATAAATCCAACTTTTGCCATTACTCTCCTCCTTCTCTTTTTAATATGGCGTTTTCCCGAAACGATTCTTATCTCGGATAATCCTATCTCTGTATATTTGATTGAGAGCTTGTCTTCTACCACCGCTTCTGCAATACTCGGCGAATCTTGTCTCTAGCTCTTCGTCAGGCTGTATCCATTTGTGGTTTTCCTCAACTGCTGCCTTCATTTTGTCGGCCCATCTCTTGTTAGTTTCTAACGAATTTAGGGAGTTACACATAACCTGTAATCTCATTGCCTGCGTAAAGCAAAACAGACCACCTCGGCGCTAGTTCCGGGGTTGACTCAAATCTATTATAACACGGGCGTCTCGAAAGAGGGTATTGAACACAACATGCTACTGTTTTCAGACAGGCTTAGAAAATGAGTTACTAACTTGTATATTTGTAGCCATTGCACGAAACGCTATTTTGTGCAAATAGTTGTGTTTGAGGATGGCAGTGGCTGGCTTGGCCAACTTTGAGCACCGGTTGGCAAACTATGCTAAAATTCATGCGCAATGGAATGGCTACTGCTCATTGTCATTGTTATTTTCTTGGGCATCTGGCTTTGGAATACTCGCCAGAGGCGTATTGCTAAGCAACAACAGCAGCTCCAAGAAGCAAAAATAACTGAAGCTACTCGATTGGTCACGCCAATAGTTGAAAAGGCATACATACCCTATATCAGTCATCCGCATGGGGGAGGTTAGAAATACTGTGAATAGCCGGTCGTTTTCTACTAATAAAGTTCTCTATCTGGTTCAGGCAATCACTCAAGTCATCGAATATCTTCCACGCAGGTAATCGCAGGACTTCCCAGCCTAGCTGTCGAATGCGAGCATCGCGCACCATATCTTGCCGCCTCTGCCGACCTGCCTCCAAATGGTAAGCTGCACCGTCACATTCAATATCCAAGTGAAAATCTCCATCCATATATGCAAAATCAGTCTCATACGGACCAGCTCGCCACTTTGGAGTAACCTTTACTTCCCTTTGTAGCAACCCTTGATAAAGTCGCTTTTCTGCTAGCGATGCTAATAAAGATTCTGCCTCAGCTCGGCGCAATTCTGCTTCAATGCTCAGATGATGTACATACTCAGCCATTTGCTTTAGTAATCCATTGCTTTGCAGACAATAAGCTAAGTTGCCCACGATAATGAGGAGACTTCGTGCTCGGCTGATTGCTACATTAAACAGATTTGGTGTTTCTGCCAACCAGTATAAAGTGCCAGCTTTGATTCCCTCAGACACGACAGGGCTGAAAATCATGATGTCTCTTTCATCTCCCTGAAACTTGTGTGCGGTAGCCGCTATGAGCTTGGTACTTTCCCAAACAGAGGGTTCAATCCTACTCTGAAGATACTCATTAATCAGATGCTGTTGCCGTGAGAATGGAGTCACGACACCCAAAGTGAAGGTTTCGTTGTGTAACTGGTCTACCATGTGGGTAACCTCATCGGCAACTCGTTTTGCTTCGATTTCGTTGTAAGCACTACCCCCAGGAGGTCTCACGACTTGCCCACGGGTATCTACCCACCTAATTGCTGGCTCTGTGGGGCCAAAGCAACTCAGGAGCTTGGTTGGGTCTGTAAGGATCACAAGCCTGCCCCTGTAAAAGAGTGCATTTGAGAGGTTTATTATGTCGTGATGCGAGCGAAAATGCTCATCAAGGAGAATTGGGGGTCTTTCAAGAGCGACCACAGCGCATTTGTAGATAGACTTATCGGAATAGCGGAATCGCGATGGATATAAATGTGATGAACTGAAGCCTGTCTTCCTTGACAATACCCAGTCCAATCTCTGTGAAACTGTACAGACATGGGTTAGTTGTCTCGGATCTCCGATGATGATAGCATGCTTAGCACGAATAAGTATCGGCAACGCAGATGGAATATCACATTGGGATGCCTCATCAATAATCACAAAATCATACATCCCGCCATGTAGTGGTAGTGCTCGTTTAGCTGAGAGGCTAGTTGTAGCCCACAAAGGAAAATGATCTAGCATGCCTGAGAAAGTTTGTCTAACATCTTCCTCATACTTGTAGCGTATGTCTGCTGGGTGCCAAACTCGACAACACACGCTGCTATTTGGAGGGATGAGGTGGGACCTCAGGTTTGTGACTCTTAATCAGCCGGTTACAGGTTCGAGTCCTGTGCGGCTCAGACTAATCTAAAGGATTTATCCTGCCGGTTACGGAGCATCTTGCCCAAGTTGCTCCCTCGGCAAAAGTCCCTGCTTAGCCGCATAGGCAACAGCCTGATAGCGGTTCTTAAGGTATAATTTCCGCATAATATTTCGCATATGACACTTGACCGTATTTTCAGTGATAAACAAGCTTGAGCCAATGGCTCTGTTGCTGGCTCCCTTTGCCACCAGCCGCAGAATCTCCTCCTCCCGCGGGCTCAAAGAGGTGTTAGGCTGGGCTGACCGCGCCGCTTTGCTACTGGTCATTGACTTAAACTCACTAAGAAGCTTGGTGGCCATAGCCGGTGAGATAATAGCTTCGCCCTGGGCAACATGAGTGACAGCGTAAATAAGCTCCTCGGGCTCAGCGTTCTTCAACAAATAGCCATTCGCCCCGGCTTTTATTGCCGCAAAGAGGTCATTATCCCTGTCGGACACAGTCAGCACCAGGATGCCGCCCAAGAACTTATTATCGCGGATAGAGTGGGTAGCTTCTATACCATTGCAGCCAGGCATTTGAATATCCATCAGGATAATGTCAGGGTTTAGCTCCCTTGCCTTTTGTATTGCCTCCTCACCACCTGAAGCCTGACCAACCACCCTGAGTTGCTCATTTGAGCTTAACAGCGCCATTAGCCCATGGCGGAATAACGTGTGGTCATCCACCACCAGTACCTTTATTGGCTCCTTCATTTCAAATACCTCTCAGCGGAATCCTGAAGGACAGCCTGGTACCTTGCTCACGGTTACTGCTAATGCTCATATTGCCGCCGAGCAAGTCTACCCGTTCTCTCATAACCTTCAGTCCAAGATGCTCGCCGCCTTCCTCCTTACCCAGGTAGACAGCGGGGTCAAAGCCCTGCCCATTATCCCTGATGCTTACCTCAGTCCAGGTCCTGTCAGCTTCAAATCTAACCTCTACCTTGCTGGCATCGGCGTGTTTCCTAACATTGGTTAGCGCCTCTTGAACCAGGCGCAGAATGTGTAGCTCAGCCAGGGTTGAAAGTTTTGCCTGACCATCAACTACGAATATCTCAGCCTTCAGTCCACTCCTTTGGCTAAATTGGTGGACATAATCAGTCAAGGTGGCTATAAACCCTGGACCATCCAGAGTTTTGACCCGTAATAGCCCCAGGGACTCCCTGATGTCGGCATACATATCATTAACTATTAGCTTCATGTCGCCGAGTTCAGCTACTGCCTGCCTGGTGTTCTCAGACAGCAACCAATCCTTCACCAACTTTGTTTTTAGCTTAAGATAACCCAAACCTTGAGCTAAATTGTCGTGCATCTCCCGAGCCAGCCGGCTTCTCTCGTCAATGGTAGCCTTCTCTTCTATTTGGCGATAGGTGTTGGCATTGATGATAAAGGGAAGGAGAGCGGCTAGAAAGCAGAGAATGATGTAGATTATCAGCGTGCTCAGATATCCACCGGGCAAAGTTGTAACCGGGGTAATTGGCAGATTCATACTGCCGGGAATTAATTGAGCGGCTGCCACCGACCCAGAAACCACGCCAGCCGTGGCAAGGGCAGCCTTCCTGTGCAGGAAAAGACCTGTGGTCAAAATGGGGTTTAGTGAGTAAAGAAGAAAGCCGCTGGATAGCCCCCCGGTGAAGAATACCAGAGAGGCACAAATGGTGACATCGGCGCCGAGGACAAGGTAGGTCAGCACATCCCTCTGATACCAGCGGAAGGGAAACACAATCTTAGCAATGGTGTAAGCGCCAACTAATCCCAGGAGCAGGGAGGCATGGGGTGGCACCGTGGGTAACGAGCTCAGGATTATTATCTGGACTACGGCTATGACGAAAGAGAAGGCACGAAATCCAGACAAAAACAACCTAATCTTTCCCGAGCTAGACAGCTTCCAGCTAGGCAAGTTCCACCCCCATTTATTTATTTGCTTGGGATAGCCCTGCATTAGCCCATCAGTATTATTGTTATATTCACTATTGGTTAAAAATTAGTGTTACTCCATCCTGCTCAAGAGTCATTCCCTGCTGAAAAAGGTGTTAATCTTTTATTTGCCTACTGTCCATAATGGTATTATAATTGGACACTAGGCAGATGTCAAGTGGCAAATTTTAATAGCACCTTATTTCTTTCGCCGGGAAGCCTCGCCTGAAACGAGCAAGGAATAGTTTATTTTTAAACAGCCTCCACCCCTTCAAACCTGCCTTGGCAAACCCGGCCAGGGATTAATGCCAAAGGGTGATGGAGAGCCTACTGGTCACCACGAAGAGCTATGGTCAGATTAGCTCTTTTTCCAGGCAATAATCGCCACTTTACAGGATGTTCAGCTCAGCCAATCTGTCGTAGTCTTATTACAATCAGTTTAAATGTTGAGAAGGTGATAATTTTTGCCAGTTTCTTGCCATTAGATATTGACAAAAGGCACGAAAATGGTATAATATCTGACTACTGACATCTCAGGGTTTACACCCACAATGACTAAATTACTAATATAGACGAAAGGAGGGGACTCTGAATGGCAGTAGAGAAGACAATACTTTAGGGGGCAGACCGTGCTGGTCAGCGGAGACAGCACTGAAATCAAATCAAAAAACTGAAGACCTGGAAAAACAAGCTAAGGACTACCCGGGCAGATGAAACAGAGACGAGAGGCACACATAGGCAACAAAAGTCCCCAACATGAATACATCGTGATGAAGATAATAGTATCCGAGAAGTCTGGTTATCATATCCGCAAAATAAAGTAAAGGGAGGCATAAAAAGAAAATGAAGGTAGCTGTTATAGGAATTGGACAATGCGGCTGTAATATTGCCGATGAGTTCTGCAATCTAAACGAATATGCAAAATCTTTCCTTGGCAGGAGAATAGAGATAGTAACTGATACTCTGGCGGTTAACACCGACTCGAGTGACCTCAGAGGGTTCAAGCATATCCCGGGGAGGAACAGGATAATGGTGGGAGCCGGCAGGACGTTTGGACATGGGCTGGGCAAAATCAATATCGAGGCCGCCAAAATATTTGCCGATAATCACATGGTGCTTGCCGAGGAAATGTCTAAGTCACGACATTTTTATGAAACAGATGCGGTGGTGGTTATAGCCAGCGGTGGAGGGGGCACAGGCTCCGGTGGTGTTGGGCAGGTGGTGAGGATTCTTAAGGAAAGACTACGCCGGCGTATTATTGCGATAATTGTTTTACCCTACGCCTATGAGGAGAGCGGACTAGTATCTTATGCTCTAACTAATACTGCCACCTGCTTGAGCACGGTGGATAGCTACGCTGACGTCACCTTTGTCCTTGATAATGAGAGGTTCAGCAGGGGAGCCACGGTCAGCATGGCCGATTCCTTCCGGAGTATAAACCAGCAAATGGTCAGGAACTTCTACGACCTGTTCTGTGCTGGTGGAGAGAAAGTCACCAAGTATATAGGTGCCAAAGCGGTTGATGCCGGGGACATCATGGCTTCCCTGTCCGGTATATCGGTTATTGGTAGGGGGGAAGTTTATCTCCCAACCTTCCGCTTTAGAAAATATTCCGTAGATGAGGCAATACGCCGAGCAACCTCAGTATCCACGGCTCTGATTGAAGCACTGAACAACCTATCTACCGATATCAACCTGAAGGATGCTCGCCGGTTACTAGCTATACTTTGTGCCCCGAAGGAATACATCACACAGTCAGCGCTTCAAGATATCTATCAGGCCCTTCTCGACAATGCACCTCAGGCAGAAATCAGGATTGGGGACTACCCTCGGAGACGACAGGAAGTTTCCCTAACCATCGTTGCCTCGGAGCTGGTTAGTATACCCAGGGTAGAAAAACTATACGAGGAGGCAACCAAAACACTGGAAACTCGGAAGATAACCAAGGAAGAGACAGAAAATCTCATCAGCGAACTGAAGGAAAAGGCGAAGGGGATACCTAAACTAGCCTAGGCTACTTAAGGAGGTAGATAATATCATATAAATGATGTGATAATCAATTTTACTCATTTTACAAGGTTAGTTATCTTGTCTCTATAGTTATTCGTATTATGGTATCACCCGTCTCAATTTTTTCCAGGATGTCCATTCCCTCTATTAGCTGACCAAATACCGAGTGCTTACCATCAAGGTGGGGCTGTGGGGCATAAGTAATGAAAAACTGGCAGCCATTGGTATTGGAGCCGGAATTAGCCATTGATAGAGCTCCGGTAACGTGGGTATGCTCAGTGAATTCATCAGCAAAGGAGTAACCGGGGTTACCGGTACCAGTGCCAGTCGGGTCTCCGCCTTGAGCCATAAAGCCAGGGATAACACGGTGGAATGTAATACCATCATAGAATCCTTCTCGGGCGAGGAATACAAAGTTGTTGACTGTTACCGGAACATCACTGGCGAATAGCTCCAGCACCAAGTCCCCCTTTTCTGTTTCAATGGTAGCCGTGTACTGCTTACTGGTATCAATTGTCATCGGTGGTGGTGCTGAGTAAGTTTTAGGCTCTGGCGTTGGTGCTGACTCTGGTGCTTGACCACCACATGACGCCGAAAGAAGTGCTACCAGAACCAAGGCGATACCCGCCATTCGGGATAGACTCTCAATCATCATAAATCTACTCTCCTTTCTCATAAACAGAGTTAATATAGAAACTTTAAGTGGCTGACCTGTTTTTGTCAAGCTTGCTTGGTCACAAGTGGAGGCTGGGCTATTGACAAGACACTATTCATATAGTAGAGTGTTCGCTATATAGGAAGGGAGACAAAATCAAAAAGAGTTGGAGGGTGGTAAATGATGGGTATAAATAAAAAAATAATTTTGAGTGTTTTGCTCGTAGCGCTAATTGCTACGCCAATAGCCGGATGCATGGGGGGAGGAAATCTTCCACCGATAGCGGATTTCACCTATTCGCCATCGGCTCCCACCACCGCTGATAATGTTATATTTAGCGATAAATCCAGCGATGCTGACGGAAGTATAGTCTCCTGGGCTTGGGACTTCGGTGATGGCGATACGTCGGCGAACCAGAATCCCTCTCATTCATTTCCGAGTCCAACAACATACACTGTAACTTTGACAGTTACTGATGATGACGGAGCCTCAGATAGCTGTACCACTACCGTAACGGTGACCTCGCCTCCAGCCGGAATCGACAAAGATGGAGCTATCGCCATATTGGTGGGCAAAATAATAAAGCCCGCTGATGCGTATACAAGAATTTCAGCATTTATGCTGTCTCAGCCACTCCAGAATGGTGATGTTATTACCTCAGAAAGCGGCCAAAGTTACCCGATAACCACCGATACCTGGTTCGTCTTTATAGATTACGAACCGCTGGCGTTTTTTGCTCATCCTACCGGATACGTTTTTATAGATGCTAAAACTGGAAGTTATAACATCAGCAATGAGACCTGGCCACCGGTGATAAACAATACATCTATGTGGAATGCCCAAAATTTGGGTAGAGGGCAGCTCATTGTGCTCTATTCAATCCTAGATAGCGCGGTACCTATTTCGGGCAGCACCAGTCAAGCTCCTACAGGTGATTATGGAGATGCCCCAGACGGGCAGGACGCTTA
>DAOUFA010000152.1:0-25942 GCA_034430355.1 Dehalococcoidales bacterium | reverse complement strand
TCAGCCGGGGATGAAATTCTACCCCCCTCCACCAATCGCAGCAGGGCTGTCTTGACACCGCTGAAACTGAAATCGCTGGTCCCTTTCAGCCAGGCACGAGGTAGCTTTATAGAAGCGACGCCGCCTTTAGCCGCCTGCTCAATAGCCGGACCGCCGGGGTAGCCCAAACCTAGTATCCTGGCGGCTTTATCAAAGGCTTCGCCAGCAGCATCATCCCGTGTCCGCCCCACCACCACATAATCCCCGTGCTCCCTCATTAACACCAAATCGCTATGCCCCCCAGAAACAATGAGGCACACCAGGGGGAAAAGAGGAGCCAGCTCAGTATCACGGTTAATCAGCCAGTTAGCGTAGATATGACCCTCCAGGTGATTAACCCCGGTAAGGGGTAACCCACGAGCCAGGGCAATCGCCTTAGCCACATTTACCCCTACCAGCAGTGAGCCAGCCAGACCAGGGCCAATGGTGACGGCAATGCCATCCAAATCACCCCAGTTAACCCCGGCCTCAGCCATAGCTTGGTCAACAATGGGGATGATGGCTAGAATGTGTTGCCTGGAGGCTACTTCAGGGACAATCCCCCCGTAGCGGGCATGGATTTCCACCTGCGAGGCAATCCGGTTGGACAGAATTCTAACCCCATCCTCTACCACCGCGGCTGCAGTCTCATCACAAGAGGTCTCAATACCCAAGATTTTCATATCCATAGAATTATAGCATAGATGTTTCCGAACAAAACAACGTAGACATTGTTATAGAGATTGTTTATCTACCTCACCCCCTTTAAGCACCCAGAAAAATCTTCGATTTTCCTGGGAACCCGCTTAGTTTTTTAATATATTGTGACCTCACCCCCTTTATCCCCCTCTCCTTGATAAGGAGAGGGGGAAGTTATTTTTTAAGGGGCTCCGCCCCTTAAACCCCGCAAATACGGGGAAGTTTAGAGGGGGCGCTAGCCCCCTCTTTCCACCCTCCCCTTCCCCTTAGCAAGGGGAAGGGGATACAGGGGATGGGGGTTACCTAATTATTATAAGGAGAGGGAAAAAGACTTTAGAGACAGGCTTCGCCTCCCTTCAACTCACCTTTGACACCCCTATTAGCCAATGCTATGATGATTATAATAGGGAAACTAAATTAGGAGGTGTTAAATATATTTAACAGTGGGGTGATGATATATGGAAGGTATTAACGCGCTATACCTAGCACTTTTCATTGTTTGTCTGGTACTATCAGCCTTCTTTTCCAGCTCGGAAACCGCCTTTACTTCCTTGCGTAGGATAAGGGTTGAGCAAATGGTTAACACCAAGGTACCCGGTGCCGAGCGGGTAGCCAAAATGATGCAACGACCGGAAAATCTGCTATCCACCATCCTGACCGGTAACAACCTAGTCAATACCGCTGCCGCAGTCCTGGGCACGATTCTAGCCGTCTCTGTCTGGGGGAAGTGGGGCATTCTTATCGCCACTATAGGCGTAGCCATCATTCTCCTCATATTCTGTGAAACCACTCCCAAGATTATCGCCGTCCATAATGCGGAACGGCTATCGATAAAACTGGCACGATTCGTAGAGGTAACGTCGCGGGCATTTACCCCGGCGGTGCTAGCCTTAAGCTCAATAGCCTCAAGACTTAGTCGATTGGCCGGAGGCAAACCAGTAGCCCGGTCCCTGGTCAGCGAGGAGGAGATTCGCACCATGATATCAGTGGGACATAAGGAGGGGACAGTAGAGAAGACAGAGGCTGAGATGCTACACAAGGTCTTTGACTTTGGTGACCGACCGGTCCGTGAGGTTATGGTACCGCGTCCCGAGGTTGTCTCTATCGAGCAAGGCTCAACAGTAGCCGATTTTCTGGCTGTCTATGCTCAGTCCCCAATCTCCCGCTTCCCGGTATATCAGGAAAACATGGATAATGTTGTCGGTATCCTCTCAGTGAAGGACGTGCTCATGGGTCTGGCTAAGGACACCATTGATAACCAGAGTGTCATTGATGACCTCATCCGTCCGTCCTACTTTGCCCCTGAGACCAAGCATATTAACGAGCTGTTTACCGAGATGAGGGATAAAAACTACCGAATGGCGGTAGTTTTCGATGAGTACGGCGGCACTGCGGGCATAGTCAGCCTTAGCCGACTGGTTGAGGAGATTGTCGGTCAGGTAGGGGATGAGCTCGCCGGTGTGGAAAAGGAATATGAAGCCATCAATGAGTACACCTTCCAGATTGATGGCAGCATGCGCATTGAAGAAGCTAACGAAGAGATGGAACTGGAGTTACCCGAGGGCGACTATGAAACTGTAGCTGGCTTCATTCTTGACCTTTTAGGCCACATACCAAGACGAGGCGAACAGCTAAAGTATAAAGGCTTAAAGCTGGTGATAACCAAGATGCGAGGGCTAAAAATAGAAGAAATTCTATTGACCAAGGAAAAGAAGAAGGAGCATGCACCGCCTGAGGGTTAAGTTCAATCGGGGACAAGAGGTAAAGTTTATCTCCCACCTCGATTTGATACGCCTGTGGCAAAGAGCGCTTCATCGAGCCAGGATACCTCTAGCCTACTCCGAAGGATTTAGCCCCCGTCCCCGAATATCACTAGCGGCACCCCTACCCATAGGGGTAACCAGCGAAGCTGAGCTAATGGATATCTATACCACCAAATGGGCTTCATCACATTTCTTCACGGCGGCGGTAAACCAGCAATTGCCACCGGGCATTGAAATACAGCAAGTAAATCAAATAGCCTTAACCCTGCCATCTCTACAATCACAGGTTCGCTACGCCGAATACAAGGTTGAAGTGGAAGTGGAAAGGGAGCCCCAAGAGATAGAATCAGCTATTACCAGCCTGCTCTCAGCCGAGCACCTGCCGTGGCAACACCAAAGGGATACCGGCCCCCGAAACTACGACCTGAGGGCTTTAATTGATGACCTGTGGCTCGTTGATTGCCACCGTCCCTATTGTACTGTAGGTATGAGGTTACGCTGCGACAGCAGTGGTTCGGGAAGACCGGAGCAGGTTAGCCTAGCCCTAGGTTTTACTCACCACCCACAGTTAATACATCGCACCAAGCTCATCTTAAACACTGGCTAAATAAACTGGATACGACCGATGACAAAGAGGCAAGGACATCAAGAATCGCTGGAACAGCGGGTTTTGCACTTCATCCGGGAACATCACCTGGTATCAAGTCAGTCCTGCCTGCTGGTGGCAGTATCGGGGGGACCAGATTCAGTCTGCCTGCTCCATATCCTGGTTAAACTCAAGGAGGAGATGGGGATAAGACTGCATGTGGCTCATCTTAACCATCAACTACGAGGGGCTGAGGCTGAGGCTGATGCTCGGTATGTTTCCAACCTAGCCCGCCGCCTCGGTATCTCAGCCACCATAGACCATCGTGACGTAAAAGCCCATCAAAAAGATAAACACCTTTCATTAGAGGAGGCAGCCCGTGAGGTGCGATATACCTTCCTCGCCCAAGTAGCCGAGGCTATCGGAGCCAGTCAGGCAGCAGTAGGGCATACCATGGATGACCATATAGAGACGATACTGATGCATCTAGTTCGAGGGACAGGCACCAGAGGGCTTCGGGGACTACGGCCCCGCGCCGAGTGGCAATCTTCAGGCAGTAGCCTGACTATAATCAGACCCCTGCTACCGGTAAGCCGGGAGGAAACCACCGGCTACTGCCACCACCACCAGCTTAGGCCCAGGATTGATGCTTCCAACCTGTCGTTATCGCCGTTAAGAAATAGAATCCGACATCAGCTCCTGCCCCTGCTTAAGAGCTATAACCCACAGGTAACCGAAGCCTTGCTCCGCACCGCTGAGATTGCCAGTGATGACCTGGCTTTTATGGATAAAGAGGGCAGCCAATTATGGGCTGAGATTGCCCTGAGACAGGAAAACACCATTATTTTAGATAAAAAACGGCTTCTTGAGTTGCCCTCTGCCCTTAAGCGACACCTGCTACGGATGTCTATAGAAAAGCTGCTGGGTAATGTTAAGGATATTGAGATGCGCCATATTGAAGAAATAATGGACGCCCTGACCAAGCCGGCAGGGAAAAAGCTCAGCCTGCCCGGAGGTTTAACCTTCTCCGTAGAGTACAATAGTTACCTGATAGGTCAAGACCCATCGGCTCTATCCCCCTTCCCCACTCTGGGGGGTGAGCTACCACTAAAGTTGCCGGGCAAAACAATGCTCCCCGGCTGGCGCGTAGAGGCAACCATCATACCACCAGAAGCTATGAAAGATGACGCCGGTGGTTACATCGAGGGAAGCTTGAAGGGACGGAGTCCCTCCAAAACCTACATCTCCCCCTCTCCTTTGAAGGAGAGGGGGACTAAGGGGGTGAGGTTAATAAATAATCTCTTTACCGCCTACTTTGACCGTGATAAAACCGGCGATAAAATAACAGTGCGAAGTCGTAAGACGGGTGACCGGTTCCAGCCATTGGGTATGAGCCAGCCCAAGAAGCTAAACGAATTTATGATTGATGCCAAAATCCCCCAAGCCTGGCGAGGGCGAATCCCCCTGGTCTGCTCTCCCCACCATATCCTGTGGGTCGTTGGCTGGCGCATAGACGACCGGGTAAAGGTTACCGAGGATACTAAGCAGGTTCTACGCCTGAAATTTGAGCGGGTAGATTGATGGGGCTTCACCCCACCAAAACCTATTTCCCTTTCTCCTTTTGATAATTGGTAACCCTATCCCCTTTATCCCCTTCCCCTTGCTAAGGGGAAGGGGAAGATTTGTTTTAAGAGGGGCATTAGCCCCTCTTAAACTCCCCAGACCTCGGGGATAAGGAAAGTTTAAGAGAGGCGTAGCCTCTCTTAACAAAACTTTATCCCCCTCTCCTTTGAAGGAGAGGGGGATAAAGGGGGTGAGGTAGAAAACAATCTGCCTTACATCACGCGCTTGAGGCGGGGGTTGGGGGTAATACCCGGGAGTCGGCCCCTTTTAGCGATTGGTTTGCCTTCTACCTCGTGGAGGTCAGCGGTAAAGTCAACAGGTTTAGCCCCACTGATATAGCTGCCGACGCCAAAGCCATCAATCGGTGCCCCATTCTCAATAAAGTATCTAATTCGCTCAGGGTCAATGCCACCGCTGACAAAAATCTTCACCTTGTTGAAACCGGCTAAATCTAATCGGGCTCTCACCTCCTTGACCAGGTCGGCAGTAACCCGACCCCGCTCGCCTGGGGTATCAAGCCGTACACTATCAAGCTTCTCACCCAGCGCCTGAGCCACCAGCAGGCTCTCCTCAGCCTCATCCTTAAAGGTATCAACCAAAGACACCCTGGGCACCTCGGGGGGCATATACTTATCAAAAGCTACCGTAGCTTTAACCGTATCACCCATAACTATAATCAGGGCATGGGGTATCGTTCCCATTGGTTCAATGCCAGCCAGTTTGGCACCAGCTATACTGGAGCAGCCAGCGCAACCACCTACAATAGCGGCATACTCCATTATCCCAGCCACTGAGGGGTGAACATGGCGGGCACCAAAGCTAATGATGGGTATCCCCTGAGCCGCTTCGACGCACTCTCGGGCGGCGGTTGCCCAACCACTGGACTGGGCTAGCATACCGTCTATGGCGGTTTCATACATTCCGTAGCTCTGATAAGGAGCGGTGATACGCAATACCACCTCCTTTTCCTTCATCTCCTCACCCTCAGCCAGTGCCCATACCTCACGATTACCCTGAGGTAAGACCCGGGAAAGTAGTGCCTTGACCTCTTCCATACCACAGAGTACCCCGGCTCGGCTGGAGAATACCTCCAGAGTAGCTACCGGGTTAAGCTTCTCGTGACGCAATATGTCCACGGTGCGGGCAAAGTAAATATCAGCCGTCTCCCCGGACAGGACAGCCTCAGATGGTTCAAATTCAGGTGGCTTAACCTGGCTAATCCTGAAGCTGGTAAGTTTTGCCCCCAGTACCTTCTCCATATATTCCAGGGCGAAGTGGTGAGCCTTCTCATCAAAGGAGGCAACGCAGTCAACCGGCACCTCCACCTCATAACTGCGAATTCTGGCATCAGCCACAGCGTATAATACGCAGATGTGAGTACACACCCCACAAACAATCAACTTCTCTGGCTTGAGCTGGCTCAGCTTCTCATCAAGTGAGGTATCAAAAAATGAGCTAAAGGTCCTTTTGGGTATTATTTCACCCTCATACCGGGCTAATTCGGGAATGACCTCTGCCTCAGCGGTGCCGACAATGGAGTGTGGAGGAAACATCTTGAACTCAGGGTCATCGGGGGTATGAGAATCACAAAGGAAGAATACTGCGGAACCCTCAGCCAGCTCATGCTCCAGAAGAGCCTGCACATTGGGGATGATGCGGCGAGCTCGAGCCCCACAATACAGAGGGTAACCCTCTTCCAGAAAACCCCGGAGCATATCGGACACTAAAACTACATTAGTCATAGCCTTTGTCCCTTTGTTTAAGGTTAAGCATTATGAGGAGGTTACTTATCAACCTCACCCCCTGTATCCCCCTCTCCTTCCAAGGAGAGGGGGAATTGGTTATATAAGAGAGGCTTTTTACCCCACAAAAACTTTGTTTTTGCGGGGACCCCGTATTCGCCTCTCTTTAACTCTCCTTTGCTTTTTGGAAGGAGAAATAGTTTCTTTAAAGGGGCTGAGCCCCTTCATCCTTCCCCATTTTTGATTAATGCCGGAAATGCCTGACGCCGGTAAAAACCATAGCTATATTGTGATTATCAGCCGCCTTAATTGAGTCTTCATCCCTTATTGAGCCGCCGGGCTGGATAATAGCCGTTACCCCACCAGCCGCTGCCGCCTCTACCACATCAGGGAATGGGAACATAGCATCCGAAGCCAGAACACTACCCCTTGTCTTGTCTCCAGCCTTTTCCTTAGCAATCTGAGCACTGACAATCCGGCTGGGCTGCCCGGCTCCCATGCCTAAAAGCGTCTTATCCTTAACCAATATAATAGCATTCGACTTCACATGCTTAACGGCCCGCCAGGCAAAGAGCAGGTCTTCTATCTCGGCTTGAGTTGGCTCACGTTTGGTCACCGTTTTTACACTGACGCTAGCCTCAGCTAAGGAATCTGAGGTCTGGACCAGCAATCCGCCCTTTACCCGGCGAAAGTCAAGGTAGCCGCTACCGGCTTGACCATAATCTGGCGGTAGCTCGGCGACCAGAATTCGTAAATTCTTTTTACGCTTTAATAATTCCAGGGCTTCGGCTTTATACTCAGGGGCAATAACTATCTCGTAAAAGGTTTTACTAATTTCCTCAGCGGTAGCCAGGTCAATGGCTCTATTGGCAGCGACAATGCCACCAAAGGCAGCCACCGGGTCACCGCTTAAAGCCCGCCGATAAGCCTCAGTAATATCGCTATGACTGGCCAGACCGCAGGGGTTGGTGTGTTTGATAACAGCTACCGTGGGTGCCGAAAAGTCAGTTACCACGCCCCAGGCAGCATCAGCATCCAGGATATTGTTAAATGAGAGCTCCTTACCCCCTAGCTGTTTGGCCCAGGTGATGCCGGTCTCTTGTCTGGCCCCTACCACCGGCTCGGCATAGAAGGCAGCTTGCTGATGAGGGTTCTCACCATAACGAAGTCCGTAGCGCTTCTTCAAGGCTATAGTCATCTCCTCGGGGAAACCTTCGGTATCCTGCCTCAGGTATTGCGAAATAGCAGTATCGTAAATAGCCACGTGCTGGAAAGCCTTCTGTGCCAGCCTTTTACGCCCGGCGAGGTCTATGCCTCCCGCCTTCAATTTCTCCAGGACTGGCTGATAGTCAGCCGGGGCGACGACCACGATGACGCTGGGGAAATTCTTGGCGGCGGCCCGAATCAGGGTTGGCCCACCAATATCAATATTTTCCAGCGCATCATCAAGGGTAACCCCTTCTTTGGCTACCGTCTGGACAAAGGGGTAGAGGTTAACCGCCACCAGGTCAATAATCTCAATCTTATTCTTAGCCAATTCCTCCATATGGGCAGGCAGGTTACGTCTAGCCAGGATGCCGCCATGAATAACCGGGTGCAGGGTCTTCACCCTGCCATCAAGAATCTCAGGAAAGCCAGTAATCTCAGAGACGCTCTTTACCGGCACCCCAGCTTCGGCCAGTGCCCTCCTGGTACCACCAGTGCTAAAGAGATCAAATCCCAGCTGGCTCAAGCCCTGGGCAAAATCAGTTACTCCTGCCTTGTCCGACACACTGATAATAGCTCGCATAAACTCCTCCACTATTTGATAATTACTCTTGTCTTTCCCGTCTGCTTCGCCACCTCGCCGATAATCTTAGCCTCGGGTAGGGCTTCAGTGAGCTGGTCAACATTTTCCGGCGAGCAAATGACGACCATGCCGATGCCCATATTAAACACGCGGTATATCTCGTTTTGAGATATATTACCCCGCTGTTGAATAAGCTGGAAAATAGGGGGCACAATCCACGCTTGGCTATCAAATTTTGCTGCTAAACCCTGAGGTAAGACCCTGGGCACATTATCAATCAAGCCACCGCCGGTAATATGGGCCATACCCTTAATCAGAGGCAGTAGTGGCTTTAACTGATGATAATAACACCGGTGGGGCTCCAGAAGCTCATCCCCCAGGGTTCGACCCAGCTCAGGGTAATACTTGTCTAAAGCCTGCTTAGTTTCACCAAAAATTTTACGCACCAGCGAATAACCATTGGTATGAAGTCCGCTTGAGGGTAAGCCAATAATGGTATCACCAACCACAATCGTCTTCCCCATGATAATCCTCTTCTTCTCCACGACACCAATTATGAAACCAACCAGGTCGTAATCCTCCCCGGCATACAGTCCCGGCATCTCAGCCGTTTCACCCCCAATAAGAGCACAGCCAACCTGGCGGCAAGCACTGGCTAAACCCTGAGCAATAGCCTCCACCTGCTCGGGCACCAGCCTACCCATAGCAATGTAGTCCAAAAAAAAGAGCGGCTCAGCGCCGCAGGTAAGTATGTCATTAACACAGTGATTAACGATATCAATGCCAATGGTATTGTGTCGGGCTAAAGCCGAAGCAATCTTCAGCTTGGTGCCGACGCCATCAACGCTGGACACCAGGACCGGCTGCTTAAACCCTTTAAACTCAAAAAGCCCGCCAAAGAAGCCAACGCCGCTCAACACCTCGGGACGGAGGGTAGACCGGGCATGCTTGCCAATCAGCTCTTTGGCTTTAGCCGCCACATCAATATTAACGCCAGCCGCAGCATAGGACTCTGTAATTGGCTTTAACCTCCCAAGCAGATTAACAATTGCTATTTTAAAGGTTCAGCATCAAAAGCATTTGTAATCTTTTTCTCTTGCTTTGCTATCACTTCTTCCCCCCTTAGATTATCAAAAAAACAGTTTCAACTGCAAATTATGAAACTGTTTATCAACCTCACCCCCTTTATCCCCCTCTCCTTCAAAGGAGAGGGGGATATAATTATGTAAGAGAGGCTTCGCCTCTCTTTGACTCTTCTTGAGGAGTAATCAAGGGAGTTTTAGAGGGGCCTAGCCCCTCTAAATAAATTATCTTCCCCTTCCCCTTGATAAGGGGAAGGGGATAAAGGGGATAGGGTTAAAAAGAATACAGAAAATTGACCACTGGGGCAGAGACAAATGATGATTAATAAATGACTGAGTATTTTAACTTAGCGCTACTTTATGTCAAGGGGGATTTGCTGACCAGCCGGCATCTCCTCCAGCGCCAGCTTGTCCATCTCAAGCTGAACCGGTATGGGGTAGTCACCGGTGAAACAAGCCATACAAAACATATCTTTAGGCAGAGCCACAGCTTTAATCAATCCATCAATACTCAGATAGCCCAATGAATCAGCCTCAATAAAGTCCCTGACCTCGTCTACAGTCTTGTGAGCGGCAATTAGCTCGCGGCGGGTAGCCATATCCACACCAAAGAAACAGGGATAGCGGATGGGTGGAGCACAGATACGCATATGTACCTCTTTAGCCCCCGTCTTCCTCAGCAACCTCACTACCTGAGGAGTAGTGGTTCCCCGAACGATGCTATCATCAATTACCACCACCCGCTTGCCATCCAGCATCTGGGGCAGGGGATTAAATTTCAGTTTAACCCCGAGGTCCCTGATTCTCTGGTCAGGCTCAATAAAGGTACGCCCTACATAGCGGTTCTTAATTAGTCCCTCGCCCAAAGGTATACCTGACCTGAAGGCATAACCAACACCAGCCGCCGTAGCTGAATCAGGCACACCCATAACCAAATCAGCCTCTACCGGATGCTCCTCAGCCAAACCGGCTCCCATAGCCTGTCGTGCTGGGTAGAGGAGTCGCCCATTAATCACACTATCGGGGCGAGCGAAGTAGATATACTCAAAAATACACAGCGCCCTTCTGCCTCCCTCTTCCCGAGAGCTCTTAACACCATTCTCATTAATAGAAACTATCTCACCCGGCTCAACCTCCCTGACAAAGTTGGCTCCAATATGGTCAAGGGCACAGCTTTCGGAAGCTATAACCCAACCGTTGTCAACAGTCCCCAGACATAATGGGCGGACACCAAGGGGGTCACGAACGGCAAACAAAGCGTGATTAGTCAGAATTGCTAGAGAATATGCCCCCTGGAGGCGATGCATGGCATACCTTATCTTGTCTACCTGCTCTTTCTCAGGGGAAGAGAGAATGAGGTTAGCAATAACCTCGGTATCGGTGGAGGTCTTGAAAGTATAGCCCTGGTCACAGAGTTCGGCATAAAGGTGCTCAGCATTAATGATATTCCCATTATGGGCTATGGCGATAGTATTTGAGCCTTTGCCGACTACAATAGGCTGAACATTGATTGCCCGGCTGGAACCTCTGGTGGAGTAGCGATTATGACCAATGGCCATATCCCCGGTGAGCTGACTTAACGAATCCTCGCTAAACACCTGGGATACCAGCCCCATCTTGGCGTAAACCTGGAGCCTTTGACCATCAGTGGTCGCAATACCAGCACTCTCTTGACCACGATGCTGAAGAGCAAATAATGCGAAAAAAGTAAGTCGAGCTACATCCTCATTCGGAGCATAAACGCCACAAACGCCGCAAGACTCGTGCAACTTTATCTGCCTCTCAATTGGTCCCCAGAGGAATTAAACTTTTCCCGGGCTTGAATTCACCCCCGATTAATCCTACCTAATTAAATTATAAATCATTTTATACCTATAGGTCAATTTACAGTAACTGAGATTTCAGCCAGTCGATAACAATGGACATCGCCTTATCATTCTGCCTCAGCCTGTGTCCAGCGCCATCAATTATGATTATCTGCTTAGGCTCCCCCGCCCTAACATATAGCTTATGGGCATGGCCCACATCCACTAACTCATCTTTACCGCCATGCACCAGCAATAAAGGCCTAGGTGCAATCTCAGCTACATGTTTAACCGGGCTAACCAGCTTGAAGCCACCAAGCCAGTCTGCCACAGAAGAGGGAAAATCCTTATCCCTGATGGCACCAATGTCACGAAAGTGGTTGATTATAGACTGCGGTTCGTCAACCTCGGTAAGGAAGGTAAATTCGGCCGGGCAGGCACAGGTTACAATAGATGATACCCTCTTATCCTGTGCCGCCACATACACCGAGACGGCAGCCCCGCCACTAAAGCCCAGTAACGACAGGTGAGACCTATCCACCTCAGGCAAAGCCGATAAATAATCAATGACCGCCTTCAGGTCCCTAGTCCAGCCCAAAATATCAAGATTACCATCGCTAGCCCCGGTCCCTCTGAAGTTAAAAATTAATACTGTCAAGCCCTCACGGCAAATCCGTTCCGCCAGCAGGGGATAGCCTCTATCATTAGGGTCAGGCTTCTGAGCCGGAATACCGTGACAAACGCAAACAGCAGGATACGGAGTCTGGTCACCCTCACCAGGTAGATAAAGCCGTCCTGAAATCTTTAAGCCGTCTACTTCGAGGGTAACCATTCGGTGGAGCATTATTATGTCAACCTCAATAGCCCCCATCCAAGAGTGAGCTATCAAGCACCCTTCACCACGTGGCTAATTTACCACTGGACAAACATGGGGATGTTTATCCTCACGTGCGTATATCCCTAACAAGCAAATTATACCACAAATACCTTTCCGTGTGCGCGCCTCACTGTAGTATTAATCTCTTTATAAGACAAAGCTGGTGCGTGATTACAGGTATCAAGTCAAGGCAAACCATAAAGAGTTGCTGAAGGTGTGGTAAGTGCTGAGATGAAAACATATCTGGAGCTTGAGGACATACAGTCAATGGAGGGATTTGCCAGTTGCCTCCGCGATAGGCTACTTATCAGGCTTTTGTTTCGGTTGGGCTGCCGGGTTTCAGAGGCTTTGGCCATTAGGGTAAATGACATTGATTTCGCCCGAGGTACTGTCACAATTCTGCATCTCAAGAAGCGTATCAGGCTATCATGCCCTAAGTGCAAGGCAAGTTTGGGCAGGAGGCATCAATTCTGCCCTGAGTGCGGTGATGAAGTCAATGAGGCTATGAGGCGTCAGCAAGAACAGCGGCGCATAAGAGTGCTGCCCGTTGATAAACAAACTCTTGACATGCTAGAGGATTATATTGGCCGTACCCAGTCAACCTGCGCCGACGACTCGGTGCCTATCTTCAGTCTTAACCGGCATCGAGCGTGGCAAATAGTGAGAGATTGTGCTAGACGAGCTGGCCTCCCAGATTTGGTAAACCCAGAAACCGGCAGGGTAAGAGGCGTTAGCCCCCACCGGCTTAGGGATGCCTTTAGCGTACATGCCATGAAGTTGGATGACTCGGGCGACGCACTGAGGTTGCTTCAGGAGCATCTGGGACATGCCAGTTTCGACACCACAGCGAAATATCGAAAGGTTGCCGGCGAAGAACATCGCAAGTGGTACGAACGCCTATGGAGCGTAACTGAATCACCTGGGTAACTTTTCAAGCGATTGTTACCCTAACTGCACATTCCTGACTTATGAGTAACGGGGAACTGATGGATGGTTTTTGAACTGTGCTTGGAAACTGGGCATGAGTGATAGTAGAGTAGGCAAAGGAGAAAGCTCTGTTTGATTAGATACTTACCCTAGAGCTGCCAAAGGCTGATTAGCTGCTGAAAGTCAATAAGTTCGCTTTCGGCTATGCTTTCAATCTCGATTCCTGCCTCAACTGCCGCTACCACCGGATTCAGCCCGCCGAGTAGCACTAGACCGACTCGATTCAGCCTCACCTCAACCTGACAGATTGGCTCGCTAGTATTGCCCCAGGCATAAACCCCACCGATGCCAGCTTCCTTGACCATGGTAACCCTCTCCTCAACGATTGCTCTCGAGGAAGCTGGTAGGGGTGGTGGAGCCCGGTGCGGGTGCAGGTGTAGGCTGGCGGCACCACTAAGCAACGACAAGATAATAATTAAGATTACGATAGATAGTTTGCTCTTCACCAAAGTGGCTGCCTGCTTATGATCTTATACCTTTATCTACTTCAGCCTGATATTCTCTTCCTAGTTCCTCTGTATAGAGTTAGGCAGCCTATTTAAGATCATTGACGGCTTATTTCCCACGTTTGGATAGTTATACCACCAATGCCAAGCAGCGGGCACCCCTCATAGGCAAGGGGATAATCACCGGTGATTGTAGCCCCTTGGCCCAGCTGGACATTCCCTCCAGCATAGACATCACCGTCGATGGTTGCATCTCGACCTAGTTGGACATTCCCCACAGCATAGACATTGCCATTGATTGTAGCCTCTCGATCTAGTTGGACATTCCCTCCAGCACAGACATCGCCGTTGATTACCGCCCCTCGACTTAGCTGGACATCCCCCTCAGCATAGACATTGCCGTTGATTGTAGCATCTCGACTTAGTTGGACATTCCCCTCAGCATAGACATTGCCGTTGATGGTTGCATCTCGAGCTATGTCAACATCTCCCTCAACATATATATCGCCGGTGTATTCCTCACCTTGGTCTAGAGTGAAATTACCCGGGAATGTAGTATAGTCACCATCAAAGAACCCCACGGTTATGGAGATGTAGGCTTCAATGGTAGTGCTGCTGCCGTCATCGCTGGTAGCTATGGAGGTAATCTTATAAATCTGCTCACCCTCGTTCTCCACAGTAACATTCACCGTCTGGCTATTTAGTGTGAATTGTGGCAACTCCAGCTCCTCACCTTCCTGTACTTCTGATTCCCCGCTTTGTAGATGCCAGATGGCATATTCAACCCCGGCATCGGCGGAGTATTGCTCACTTATCGACTGCTGGTAGATTCGAGAGCCAATAAGACTGCTACCGGCATGGCTGAGGAAGGGGGCGATGGTCAGCATGCCTATAACTAGAGCCACTAAGGCTAGAGGAAGCGCTTGACCTTTTTGGCTATTCATCATAATTCCTCCTCGGTGGGTCGGAGGCAAACCTTATATTGTCTCGCTCCCCACTCACTCATATCCCATCTCCCGACGGGGGACGAGGTTATGGTCATAGTGATAATGCGGCCTTCAATGGAGAATCGGTAGTAATGAGCTTTTCCTCAATCAGCATTTTGCCTTGGCTTTTTCTGGTTGCTCTATCAGTAAATATCTCCCCTTTATCTCCGTCCATACTTTTCCTCACTGAATTTATGATGGATCACTGTTATTTATCTTCTCACCAATAATATGTTGAGCCACCCCACTCATTGCCGAGGCCATGGGACAGTGGGGATTAGAGATTACTACTGGGGTGCTGCCGGGCACGAGTTCGAGAGAAGCCTGAGCATCACAAGGTATTATTCGCAGTAACTTAACTCCGGCATTGAGCTCTATGGTTGATTTGATTTTAGAAAGCTCCCACTCGGAAAACATCCCCTCCCGGTCGATGACTACTGCTCCCATTCGTTCCTGAGAGATGCCCAATAGACTAAAAACGGTAACAGTGGACTTAACGCTGGATAGAGCACCAGCCTTAGAGTCGGTGACAATGATGACAAAGTCAAATTTGCTGAGTATCGTCCTTGCCGCATTAGGCAGCTCAAAAGGTAAGTCGA
Source organism: Dehalococcoidales bacterium (assembly GCA_034430355.1). Classification (GTDB taxonomy): domain Bacteria; phylum Chloroflexota; class Dehalococcoidia; order Dehalococcoidales; family E44-bin46; genus E44-bin46. The sequence goes on along the minus strand of DAOUFA010000152.1, from coordinate 10,940 downwards.
CAAGAAGACAATCGGTCATCTCCCGAAGCCTATCGAGTAGCAAATTAATATCAGAGGGCGAAATCTCTTTCTGCTCTCCAGGCTGCTTAGAAGCAGCCAGCACCCTTACCCCCGTGTGGTGAACTGCCAATGCTGCTTCTAAGTCACCACAGTCGATAGCATCTATGGGTTTCGTTAGAAGCTCGGTAATAGTGTGCTCAGGCTCAAGCCCAAGGTACTGGGCTATATTGCCCCCGTAGGGGCAAAGGTCAACCAAGATAACCCGCTTACCTCTCTGCGATAGAGCAATGGCTACATTGACCACCAGTGTAGTTGTTCCTACCCCTCTTTTTGAGCCAACGAAGGCAATTATTTCTGACTTGACAGCAGTTTTCTTGGCCAGGAGACTCTCTACCCGGCTTATAAGCTCCGAGGGGTCTGCCGGCTTAGTGATATAGTCATCTCCCCCCACTTTGAGTCCGGTGGCTTTATCTACTTCCCGGGCTTTGGCTGAGACCATCAAAATGGGCAGCTTGGCAGTTTGAGGTTCAGCCCGCAACCGACGGCAAATCTCAAAACCGTCTATACCCGGTAGCATAATATCCAAGATAATTAGGTCGGGCTCTTCGCCGCTGGCTTTTCTCAGCCCTTCCAGTCCGTTTGGGGCAGTGAGCACCTCGTAGCCCTCTTGCTGGAGAGTATACTTTGTTAACCTCAAGGTACTTGGGTCATCCTCAATAATTAAAACCTTCTTATTCATGAGAGCCACTCCCAGCCTGATTTAAAGGTAATGCGAAACTAACGGTAGTCCCTTTCCCTACCTTACTGTCTACCCAAATACGTCCGCCATGTGCCTCAATAATCTGCCTTGAGATATAAAGACCCAGTCCTGCCCCACCCCTGGCCATCGAGTCCTCAGCTCTATAGAACCTCTCAAACAGATGCAGCATAGCCTCCTTGGGAATACCAATACCGTGGTCGGTAACCTGCACCACCAGCTCATCATCCTTGGCTTCGGCCTTTACTATGACACTACGCTCACCGTTGCTGAACTTGATGGCGTTGCTCAGCAGATTGACCATCACCTGCCCTAGCCGTTCCCTGTCAGCTTCTATCTCGGGCAGTGTTGCCGGAATATCCTCACTGATTACGATACCCTTATCATTGGCTAGACTATAAATACTCCCTATTGCCTCATGAATTATGTCCTTTATCAGCAGGTGTTGCTTTTGGATATCAAATCGCCCGGATTCAAGCCGCGACATATCAAGCAAACTTTCAATCAATGCACCAAGATGCTGGCTCCGCTCATCTATAATGCCCAGGAATTCCTTCTGGGTCTCGGTGTCAGGCACCTTGCCCCTGAGCATCAACTTAGCGAAGCCCCTGATGGCATGAATCGGGGTGCGTAGCTCATGTGAGACATTGGAGATGAATTCAGATTTCATACGGTCGAGTTCACGCAACGCCTCCTCAGCCCGCTTGCGCTCGGTAATGTCGCGCATAAAGCAAATAATGTGTGAGCTGCTATTTGCCTTGCCAGGTCTGCTGACAGTTATTTCGACAGGCATCTCCTTTCCATCTCGGGAAGTTGCCAGGATTTCTCCTCGCCCCTTAGAGTCCAGTTCGACAGAATCTACAATCGTTTCCCAACCCATACCCGCTTCGGATTTGAATAGGGCTTTCATATTCAGCCCCAGCATTTCGCTTCGGGAATAGCCGAAGGAGCTTCGGACCAAAGAATTACATTCCATGATCTGCCCCTCAGAGTTCATGATAAGCATCATATCGTGTTGGGCGTTTTCGACAAGGTTTGCCAGGAGTTCCACCTTTTCTCTGACCTTGTTTATCTGGGTGACGTCCGAAATCACCATCACAATACCGCGGTATTCCATTTCATGATAGATAGGCGATGAGCTGATGATGACGGACAGGAGGCTGCCATAGTTGGTCTTGAGTTGAGCCGGGATGCTAATAGCAACCTGACCGCTGGAAAGTCGAGTAAAAACCTCTACTAACTTGTCCTGATCCTCCTCTACCACGTAGGATTCGAACCGTGCCCCCAGTAGATTTTGGAATGATTCGCCAAGTACTTGCGCGAAATTGACATTGGCGAAGGTGATGTTGCCATCAAAATCCAGAAAGACAACGGCATCGCGTATCACCTCCATCAATCGCCGGAAAACTTCTCTAGTTTCCTCGCGGATGGCAGGCCCCTGACCTGAAACGACGGCATCATAAAACTGCCTGTTCTCGCGAGCAAGCTGCGATATACGTATTGCCTCCCGAATTTTGCTCTTGAATTCGGGAATGTTTTCAATAGGTTTCATGAGATAACCGCGAGCTCCGTAACTCACCGCCTGCATCGCGGATTCCATGGTAGCGTAACCAGTTAGTATGATGACTTCAATAGCAAGCTCTCTTCTTCTGATTTCACGCAACACTTCGATGCCGTCTAGTTCCGGCATTCGAATATCTAAAATTAGGAGGTCATAGCCGCCGTCAATCTTGCCTAGAGCCTCTACTCCCCCATAGGCGGAATCAATGGTATATCCCTCGCGTTCAAGCAGCCTCCTTATCGTCAGGTGGACAATTTCTTCGTCATCAACAACGAGGATTCGGCCAGCTTCCAGAGTAGTTTCAGGTTTCATCTTACCGCTACCCATTTTCGTCACCCTCCTCCTCAGCACCTAGTGGCAGAGTAATGGTGAATTTGCACCCTCGGCCAGGCTCGCTCCGTACGTTGATTGTTCCTTGGTGTTCCTCAATGATGCCGGTAACGATAGATAGACCAAGGCCGATGCTTTTACTCTTGGTCTTGGTAGTGAAGAACGGCTCAAACATCTTGCTCGTGGTTTCTGCGTCCGCCCCGACTCCGTTATCCTCAACCACGACATAGATGCCACCGGGGCACACCCCTGTGCTGACCATCAGTTGCCCCTTGTTGCCCTTGGCATCCATTGCATCCCGGGCGTTGGTAATCAGATTAATGAACACCTGCTGAAGCTGGTTGGCATTGCCCCTCACCTGGGGCAAACCCGCGACCAGATTCTTCTTTACCTTGATATTGTGAAGGCGAAGCTGCTCGGAGAACAGCATCAACGCATCCCCAATGGGTTTGTTGATATCCAGCAGCACCATTCCCGTCCCGGACTCCCGGGCAAATTGGCGCACATTATTCACGATTGTCGTCATGCGGTCTGTCTGTTGCAGAATGACCTTTAGGTCTTTCACTATCTGTTCCTTCCACGCTGGTATATCTGGAACTGTCAAGGTCTCCGTTGGCAGATAAAGCTTCATATCTTCAAGCATGGCCGTGGCAAAGCCCTTTATGCCGAGAAGCGGCTGGGTCAGTTCGTGGGCAACACCGGCTGCCATTTCCCCCATGGCCGCCATCTTGCCCGCCTGAAGAAGCTGGACATGCTTCTCTTCAAGCTCCTGATACGTCTTTCTAAGTTCCTCCTCCACCTGCTTGCGCTCGGTGATATATCTGTCCTTCTCTTTATTTAACTTTCTCAGTTGTTGAAAAAGGGAATTGATGATTATTTCTTGATTTATAACTCCGACAGGCTTTCCGTCCTTACTCAGAACCAGTAGAAAAGTTACTGCTTTTTGTTTTAACGCTTTTAGCGCCTCATCCGCCAAGGCTTCTTCCGATATAATACCTATCGGTTGTATTACGCAGTCTAAGATAAGCCGTGAGGAAGGATAACCGACAAGTTCACGTGATGTTACCATTCCCTTTATTTCGCCTTCTTCTTCGATCAGTAAATAATCAATATCCATCTTCTCCATTACCTTAACTGCTGAGCCAACACTCTGTGAAGAAGACAATCTGGAAAAATCCTTTTTCATTATTTTCTTAATCGGTATCATTTCAATCTATAATCTATCCCTAAATCTCTCTTTTTACTGCTATTCTTATGTCACATTTTATGGTTATCATAGACTGGTCAGTCATAATTGGCTTCGACTCTTCAACTATTGCCTTGACCAGTCTCTCCCTGTCAGCCCTTAAAAACAGGTATTTCTTAACTAATATGCCGTCTATCAGATCATCGTCCGGTTGAATAAGTTCAAATTGCCCCGGCACAACGGTATCTAACATTCCTTTCGCTGCTTGTGCCCCTATAGGACTGCGTTTCCCCACTACTAAAATCTCACCGGAAGGCGGGATATTAAAAGTTGAGAGTTCCATATCTAGTGATGCTCTTCTACTTCTTCCACTTTTCATTTCTCATTACACCCCCTTCTTCGTTCTTTGATTAAATTGCTGGCTAGAGGTTCTCATTAGCTTTCAAATCTCCTTGACTTCTTGGCCGATTGCCTTAACAATCAATTTGCCCGAATCCAGATAAAACTCAACACTGCGCCCGTAATTGCCGCCGGTACTCTTACCTACCAAGGGTATTTGTTCTCGGCTCAATATGTGCTTGACACTCATGATATTCTGTTCTCCGATACCCGGGCTGGAATCCTCGCTAGAAAGAAACATCTTGGCACCGCCGACCAGTTTGGCTACCATGTCCCGCGGGTTAGCCCTCATGCTTCGCAGTTCCTTTATCAGGGTAGCAATCGCCGTATCGGCACACTTATATGGGGGGTGGTAGCCATTGAGGCTGTTAGAATCGGGAAGCATGATGTGAGCCAGCCCTCCTATCTTCCATTTGGGGTCGTAAAGGGTTACCACCACACACGAGCCGAGTCCCAAGGACGAAATAATGTGTGGCGCCGTGGTCACGGCTCCTCCTCCCATCATGACCTCAATCTTATTCTGCATTCATCCCCCATCCTGGGCCATAGCCATCCTGGCCTGTCCAATTGAATTGACCAGTATATTTACCGACTCCACAGAAGGAATCATCATCAAGAAGGTTCTGATAAGTTTCTCTTCTACCACAAATTCGTTTTCAATCACGATGATATGCTGAACCTGGCGACTGAGCCTGACCAGACTCTCGTCCAGGAGGGCCTGAACCATATCAGTGGCTACCGTGGGAACGGTATGAAAAATATTTAGTCTACAGAAGTCGTGAACTGCCGTTAGGTAAACCCCAGTCACAATGTTGCCAATCTCGGCAATTACGGAGAGCTTCAGGTCGTCCGATTCCTGACTTGTTAGTCCTGCCCTCCACAATTGACTGGTTCCCGTCATTGCCTGTTCCGCCAAACGTATCAAGTCCTTCTTCTGTTCTTCCGGCACGATGAAAAACAGGCCCCCGCTGACATCACCGACCATGCCCATTCTGGCACATACTACCGGTAGAGATGGGTTATTAAGGGTAGATAGCTCTTTTGCGTCTGCAATAATAAATACTCTAGGTATTACTAAATCCACCTGGCACTGAAGCACCTGTGTTAATGCGGTGGCGGCATTACCTGCCCCGATGTTCATCACTTCTGTTAAGAAATCTACCTGTTCCGCTGACAAAAGCTGTTTTTTATCATTCATGCTGTATATCTCCCCCTTGGTAATGTTTCAAAAGCAAATAAGCTTGGGATGTCCAGAAGCAGCGCCACACTGCCATCCCCGAGGATGGTGCCTCCCGAGAAACCCCTTAACTGCTGGGCGATGGGGTCGAATGGTTTGACGATATTTTCCATCTGGTCGACTACCGTATCCACACCCAGGCTGAGAAGCCTATCCCCGATATGGATAACCACCGCGATTAGATTCTCTTGGTCATCCCCACCGGGGATGTTTAACACTTCGTTCAACTTGACAAAGGGGATGACCTCTTGGCGCAGAACCAATACCTGTTGGTTGCGAATCTCTTTGATATCCTGTGGTTTGACTTCAAGTGTTTCCAAGACAACCTCGGTAGGAATGGCAAAGACATGCTTGCCAACACCTACCATCAACGTTTGCATAACGGCAGTGGTCAACGGCAGTGTCAGGGTGAAGCGTGTCCCTTTGCCCTTTTCAGTTGCCACTTCAACCGTTCCCCCCAGCCGTTTGACCGAATTTTTTACCACATCCAGCCCGACACCGCGCCCTGATACATCGGTTACCTCTTCAGCACTGGTGACGCCGGGGGCAAAAAGTAGCTCTAGGACATCATTATCTTCCAGTGAGGCTACTTCTTCGGGTTTAATAAGGCCCCGTCTGGCAAAAACTTCTTTCAACTGTGCTGTGTCAATGCCGTAGCCATCATCCTCCACATCGATTAGGATGTGATTTTCAGCCCTTTTGGCGGCAAGTTTGATCATCCCAGACTTCTTCTTTTTCCGTTTCTGTCGGGTCTCAGCGGGTTCAATGCCGTGGTCTACGGCGTTTTTGAGCAGGTGAATCAGCGGCTCGCTGAGAGTGTCAATCATGGCTTTATCCAGTTCTATTTCACTACCCTCAAGAACAAGCTCTACCTCCTTGCCTGCTTCTCTAGCTAAATCACGCACCATTCTGGGGAACTTTTGAAAGATTTCACCGACGGGCACCAGGCGCGCCGCCGACACGTTCTCCTGCAGTTCATTAATGTTATGCTCCATTGACGCCAGAGCTGCCTTTAATTCTTTGTCTGCCGCGTCAGAGAGAATATTATCAAGGCGATTCTTGTTGATAATAAGCTCACCAGCCAGATTGAAAAGAGAATCCAGCACGTCTATATTGACCTTCACGCTCTGAATCTTTTCAATAGTCGGTATGATGGTTGTTTTAGGGGCTTGCTGCCGGGCTTCCTGCCTCTCAGGATACATTTTCGCCGACGCCAATTTTCCTACTTTCCTGGCGAGCGCCTGGAACTCAACCCTGCCCGTCTTCCCCTTAGCTCGCTCTCCGACCATCATTTCAAGCTTGTCAACGACCTCGAACAGGACATCAATGGTTTCTCCAGTAACCGGTACTTCATGCTTTCGAAGACGGTCGAGGAGGTCTTCGCAGACGTGGGACAACTCAGCAATATCTGAAAACTCCAGCATCGTTGACGAGCTCTTAAGGGTATGAATAGCCCTAAAAATCTCGTCCAGTTGTTCTATCTGGCTGTAATCTTTCTCCAGGACGAGGAGGGCACTGTTGATTCGTTGAAAGCCCTCTTTGGCGTCGTTTAGATAGTCAGCTAGAAACATGGAGAGGTCTATTTGGTCTTTGTCTGTCATTTTCCTGGCTCATCCTTTTCTCTTCGCATCATCCTCAAGATGGTTGGAGCTATTTGGGGCAACGGCACAATCTCGTCAACACACCCCAATTCAATGGCGGCTTTAGGCATGCCAAAGACGACACAGGTTGATGAGTCCTCGGCGATGGTGCTGCCACCTGCCTCCTTGATTACTTTTAACCCCTTGGCACCGTCACTCCCCAGTCCGGTCAGGAGTACCCCCAGAGTACTCTGGCCATAGGTCTTGGCAGCGGATTCCATGGCATAATCGATAGAGGGCGTAGCAGTATAGGGTGACACCTTCCGGCTCAGGCGTATTTTTCTGGCACCCCCATTTTGCACAATCGTAGTATGGTAGCCGCCGGGTGCAATTAGTACTTGACCTGAACTTATGGCTTCGCCTTTCCTAGCGGTTGAAATCTTGAGAGGGCATCCCCACTGCAGCCTATCCACAAATGATGGCACAAATTCTGGACTCATATGCTGAACAACGAGAATCGCTGTTGAAATATCGCGCGGAAGACCGGACAGGATGTTGACCACAGCTCTGGGCCCGCCGGTTGACGCTCCAATGACAACAATTTTTTTCTGTGTTACCGGTTTCACCCGTGGACGTTGATATGACTCCTTTGGCAAGTAAAGAGCCAACTTGCGCACATTGACATCGGCAGCGACCTTCACCTTGCCAATAATATCGTTGCTTAGTTTTTCTATATCATAAGAGATGACACCGGAGGGTTTCGGGATAAAATCCACAGCACCATGTTCAAGTGACTTAATGGCGATTGCTGCGTCTCTTTTATTGAGTGCGCTGAGCATCAGTACCGGTGTTGGACATTCAGCCATGATGTGCGCCAGAGCTGCCAGCCCATCCATCACCGGCATTTCAATGTCAAGAAGTACAACATCGGGATGGCGCTGCTTTACCTTCCGGATGGCATCTTCCCCGTCAGCAGCAGTATCGACGACCTCTATCGACCTGTCCGATTCTAAAATGTGCGTCAGGGATTTCCTCATAAAACTGGAGTCATCAACGACCAGTACTTTAACCAATAAAACACCATCCTCTCCGTAAAACATAAAGCGGTGAGAAGCAGGCAAATTCTGAGTACTGCCACTGTCTACGTTCTCGATTCACCCTCATCATTACCAACGACTCTTTTGATTTCACTGGTGATCTCTGTCTGCTTAAATGGTTTTCTTATATAGCCCGAGACACCGAGCTTGCGAGCTTCCTCTTGCTTTTCTTCCTGGCCCAGGGCAGTCACCATAATAACTTTTGCCTTTGGGTCTTCCTTCATAATTGCCTCTAACGCTGAAAGCCCATCCATTCCCCCCATTAGGATATCCAGAGTCATCACATCGGGTTTGAGCTTCCTGTATAGCTCCAGGGCCTCTTGCCCCTCCTTGGCCATACCGACGACACTGTGACCAACACCCTCGACAATGTATTTCAAGGAACCCCGCATAAAAGCAGCGTCATCTACAATAAGTATTGTGGCCATTATCCAGCCCTCCTTTTTGTCTGCCTCTTTGTTTGTCTCTTTGTCGTAGTTGTTGGCTGCCCAGTGTCTATCGCTTTGCTTTCCGCCGGCTTCGGGGCTTCCTTCGCTTCATCCGTCATTTGGACGGTTTCTGCTGTCTCTGGAACTTCCTCAGCTTTACCCATCACTTGATTGGTTTCGGCTAGTTCCGGTGCTGTTTCGGCTTTTTCCATCACTTGATTGGTTTCCGCCAGCTCCGGTGCTTCCTCGGCCTTTTCTATCGCTTGGTTGATTTCGCCCAGCTCAATCAACTCGGTGCTGGTCAACACCTTGTCCACGTCCATCAGAATAATTAGCCTGTTCTCCAGCACCCCCACGCCTCTCATATAGTCTTTTGATGCTGATGTGATGGTTGCTTCAGGCAGCTTTTGCACTTTCTCATCCGGAATTTTGATGACTTCCTCCACAGAGTCTACAATAATTCCGATAGGAAACTTGCCGAGTTCTACCACAATGATACGGGTATCCTCATCGTATTCCTTCGGTTCAAACCCGAGTCTCTTGCGGAAATTGATGACCGAAGCCAGCCGTCCACGAAGATTCATGATGCCCTCAATATATAGCGGAGCGTTGGGGACCTCTGTTGTAGGTAATACCGTGCTAATCTCCTGAACCCGCACCGCTTGAATACCAAATTCCTGTGACCTGACGGTAAAGACGAGGTTTTGGTCCTGTTCTAACTCTTCCTCTTCGATGGCATCTGTCAAAACTTCATTTACCATGACTCGACCTCCTTAATACTGTGACACCTAACGTATTTAAGACGTTACCTTTTCAGGCGTTTTCGCCCTTCGCTTTGATACGCTCTTTGCCTTCCTTGAGGCTACCGCCGCTGCCGGTTCGGCTGAGACAGCTTCGCCGACATTGAAGCGCCCGACTGTTTGCTGGAACTTTTGTGCCATATCTGCGAGTGTTGCCGATGTGGAGGCCAGTTCCTGCATGTTTGAAAGGAGGGCTTTAGTGCTCTCTGCTAGTTGTACCCCACTGGCTGATGTGTCAGCGGCAATGCCGCTTACCTTATCCAGGCTCTGTGATACCATATCGATGCTATTCTTCTGCTGACCAGCCGCCACCGAGATTTCTTGAGCTTCCTTGGTAGTCTCTCCAACCGAACGGTTAATCTCCGAGAGCGCTCCTGCTGTCTGCTCAATCGAACGCCTTCCTATTTCAACGTTTTCTGCCATGGTGTTAATCGTGGTGACAGTTCCTTCCGTCTCTTTCAGGACAGACTGAACCAGGTTTGATATGTTCTTAGCCTGGTTTTTGCTATCGGCTGACAGGGTCTTCACTTCCTCAGCCACAACTGCGAAGCCCCTGCCTTGTTTACCGGCACGAACTGCCTCTATTGCTGCGTTAATTGCCAGGATGTTCGTCTGAGTTGCTATATCTCGAATGATGTCTACGACCTCCTGAATCTGTTCCGTGCTCTTGCTGAGCGAATTAATTCTCTCCACAGACTCTTTGGAGCCTTCGAGCATCAGGTTAGTGTTTTTAGTGGTCTCTTCCATGGCCTGGCTACCTTCTGTCGCAGCTTTGTTGGCTGATTCAGACATTTGTCTCATGTTATCGGCACGAGTCGCAGTATTAGAAGCAGTCTCCCCAACTCCCTCACTTTCTCTGGACGCTTCGGCTATCTGTTGTGCCTGAGTCTTAGCACCGTCGGCGATTTGCCCCACCAACGATGACAGTTGCGTAACCATGGCATTCATCTCCTGTCCGGCACTCAGCATATTCTGTGAGATTGCTCCGATATTGGTTCCTGCCTCGGTGAGCTCGGTTACAATGCCTCGCAGGCTCTCTAACGTACCATTGATGCCATTGACCATAGAGGCAAATTCACCAGCGGCTTCAGCTTCAACCAAACTCGTTAGATTTCCTTCGCCTACCATGGTCATTACGTTATTAATGTCTCCGATAACCGCACTGAGATTATCCACCATCCCGTTGATGGTGTTCTTCAGCTCCAGTATCTCGCCCCTGACCTCAACAGTAATCTTCTGGGACAGGTCGCCCTGAGCCACGGCGGTGGTTACCTTGGCAATCTCCCTCACCTGATTGGTCAGATTACTCGCCAGCATGTTCACGTTGTCGGTCAGTTCCTTCCAGGTACCGGCGACACCGGGCACCTCAGCCTGGCCACCAAGCTGTCCCTCGGTGCCCACCTCCCGGGCTACCCTGGTTACCTCTGAGCCAAAGGCGCTTAGCTGGTCAACCATGGTGTTGATAGTATTCTTAAGCTCCAGAATCTCACCCATGGCCTCAACGGTAATCTTCCTCGATAGGTCACCCTGAGCTACAGCAATAGTTACCTCGGCAATATTCCTGA
>DAOUFA010000151.1:0-8061 GCA_034430355.1 Dehalococcoidales bacterium | reverse complement strand
TGATTTAGTAGATTCGGTTAAGAAGCTCCAGAACTACGGCTTTGAGGTAATGGGGGGATTTATCGTCGGTTTTGACAGCGACCCAATTTCAATCTTTAAGAGCCAAATCAATTTTATTCAAAAGAGTGGAATTGTTACCTGTATGGTTGGTCTGCTAAACGCCCCAGCCGAAACAAGGCTATGGCATCGCCTGGAAAAGGAGAATCGCATATTGCCGGATGCCACCGGCGATAACACAGATGGCACAACCAATTTCATTCCCAAAATGAACCTTGAAGTGCTCATCAATGGCTATAAGCAAATCCTGCATACAATCTATGCCCCCAAGCAGTTTTACGAGCGGATTCAAACGTTCTTCAAGGAGTATAAGCCTAATGAAAAGGTGGGTTCCAAACTTAAACTTGAGGCTTACCTTATCAAGGGACTCTTTAAATCGGTGTTTATCCTGGGTATTAAGGACAAATTCAGGGTGTATTACTGGAAGCTATTTCTCTCCACCCTGATAAAATATCCTCGGCATCTCGGTTTAGCCATAACCCTGGCCATTCAGGGGTTTCATTTCCGCAAGGTCTACGAGAAAATAAGAGACATCAAAGTTGATGATGCCCTATTAGCCAGGCAGGCAAAAGTCTTAAGGGGGGAGGGGATTTAACCACTAGAGGTATTGAGCCACCTCGGTCAAGCTATGAATTCGTGGGTAATCGCTGACCTCAGGTATCAAATCATAGCGGTCGATAAGTATAGGAGCAATACCTACCCCTCTGGCACCAACTACATCTGTTTGATACTGGTCACCAACATAGACTGCTTCGGAAGCGTTTACCCCGGCTCGTTCTAATGCCAGCCGAAAAATAGGCGACTCGGGCTTACCAGCCCCGGCCTCCTTAGAGGTAACCACAAAGTCCAGGCGGGGGTCTAGACCAGCTCTACCTAGGTAGAAATTGGAAATCAAGCCTAAAATCAAGCCTCTCTGCTTTAATGCCTTCACCGTCGGCAATACATCATCATAAAGGACCCAGGTCGCTCCTTCAACTAGCTGCTTGAACCTCTTAAGCAGTTTTAAAACCATATCTCGGGGAAGCTTAACCCCAGCCTCGGCTAATATTATCTCTTGAAAACGGATAAAGGGCTCCTGGTCTTTTTCTTCACTCCACCTCGGTGGGATACCGGCTGGCACTTGATTATCAGCAATATAGATGCCTCGCATTACCTTCTGCGGAGATAGCTCAATGCCCAGTTCTCGAGCAACCTGACAATAGTACTCGTGCCGGTCGGGTTCAGGGTGGGCCAGGGTATTCATCCAATCAAAAAATACTGCTTTAATCATATTACCTCCTTACTAATCACCCTCAATGCCCAGCTCTTTAATGTAGTCAACTGCATCCTGGACAGTTACTACCTTTTCTGCATCATCATCCGGTATCTCAATCTTCCGGGACGGGGTACTAAACTCCTCTTCTAAAGACATTCTCAGTTCTACCAAATCTAGGGAATCAGCCCTCAGGTCATCAACAAGACTGGCTGTGGGCACTACCTCCTCTGCCTCTACCCCCAGTTGCTCCATAACTACCTTTTTTAGTCGCTCAAAAATAGTGGCCACTTTCTACCTCTCTTATCATCTATTGGCCAGGGCACTAACCGAGCCTAAAACTCCATTAACAAACCTTGGCGAATTATCGGTGCCAAACCTCTTGGCCAGCTCAACGGCTTCATTTATAGCGACCTTAACTGGTGCCTTATCGTCAAATAAAATTTCAAATATGGCCAGCCGGAGAATGTTCCTATCAATTACCGATATTTGTTCTATCGGCCAGGCAGGGGCAAAGCTTTGAATATTCTGGTCAATCTTCTGCTTATTATGGATAACACCGCTAACCAGCTCACGAGTGAAAGCCTCATTTTCCTCAGGCAACCCCGCATTAGCCAGAAGACGGGTTACCACCTCTTCAGCTTCATGCCCTACCGAATCAACCTCATAAAGTACCTGCAGAGCCAGTGCCCTAGCTTTTCGCCGTACCCCAGCCATAGGTTACCTCCGGCCTATGTTAAATTTGCCCAAGAATATGAACAGAGGTCCAATTTTGAATTGAGTTCAGCAGGTGAGGTGGAGGGCGGCTACCACCCTCCGAGATTGGCAAAGCCGGTTATAGGTATGACAAGCCTGGTCAGTAGTTTGGGCAATAAGCTTAATGCCCCGGGCATCAACCGCCTGTCGCACCTCAGGTAGCACCTCCACCAAACCTGATACTCCGGTGCCAACTATCAGCACCTCAGGATTTTTAGCCATAACCTCGGCTATATCCTCAAGGCATAGCTGGTGAGCGCTCTTTCGCCACCAGTCATCCTTAACCCTGTCGGGAAAAATGATTACATCTGAGGTATATTGCTTACCATTAACTGATATCAATCCCAGCTGGTAAGAGTCAATGATATTCGTTGATTTATCTACATTCACCCAGAACGTCACTCGTCCCTCTGTAGCTTTGAGGTTGTTTATCTACCTCACCCCCTGTATCCCCCTCTCCTTCGAAGGAGAGGGGGAAATATAGGTTTTGAAGGGGCTTCGCCCCTTCAAACTTCCCTACATATAGCCTCTATATCATTTAGTGCTATTTTGCCCCCCAGCAGTTTTGCAACCGCTATGTTTAAGATTTTTGTTGTAACCCTCCCTCTTTATCTCCCTCCCTTAGATAAGGGAGGGAGAATTAGTTATATAAGAGAGGCTTCGCCTCTCTTTGACTCTCCTTATCTTTCTCCTTGAAAGGAGAGGGGGAAGAGATTTTAGAGAGGGGGCGAAGCCCCCTCTCTTACTACACTCCCCCTTCCCTTGAAGGGGAACCAGTTATATGAGGGAGGATTTTTACCCCACAAAAACTTTGTTTTTGCGGGGGCCCCGTATAAGCCTCCCTTTGACCCTCCATGATATAGATATATATTCCTCTCATGGGGGGAAGCCCCTCTCTTACTATAATTCCCCCTTCCCTGGTAAGGGAAGGGGGTCAGGGGGATGGGTTAATTAAATTCTTAATAGCGCTGGCATCACCTATATTTATAGTTTTAACGTCTTTATTTATTCGTCTAATCAGACCACTAAGCACTTGCCCTGGTCCTATCTCAATAAAGGTAGACACACCATCATTTACCATATACTCAATAGAGGGCTGCCACTGAACACCCTTACCAAACTGTCGGAGAATTTCCGCCTTTACCTGCTCGGCATTAGTCATTGGCTGAGCAGTGGTGTTAGCCACGATAGGAACGAGGGGGTCACCAAAGGGGAGAGCAGTTATAATCTCAGACAGGCCGTCAACTGCCGTCTGCATCAGCGGGGTATGAAAGGCACCGCTTACCGATAAGGGAATGGTGCGCCGAGCCCCCTTAGCTTTAGCTAAGCCCGCAGCCTTAGTTAAGTTTTCCATCACCCCACTGATTACTAGCTGACCGGGACAGTTAATGTTGGCCATCCAGGTACCAGTCTGGTCACACACCTCAGCCAGTAAAGCTTGGTCAAGCCCGATTATTGCCACCATACCCCCGGGTTGCCTCAGCCCGGCTTCATACATTAACCGCCCCCTCTCTCGAGTCAGACAAACAACAGTGGCAAAATCAAGCACTCCAGCTACCGCCACTGCTGTATACTCACCCACACTATGACCGGCAACAAAAGCCGGCGGTGGTAACCCATCATTAGTCACCTCCTGGGCAGCCTTCAGGCAAGCATAGCTGACCGTTACCAGGGCTGGCTGGGCATTGATAGTCTGGAGAAGCTCAGCCTCCGGACCTTCAAAGCATAACCGGGAGAGGGGGAATCCCAGAGCCTCATCAGCCTGGTCAAAGGCGGCTCTAGCTGAAGCAAAGTTATCATAGAGGTCACGACCCATACCCACCCTCTGAGAACCTTGCGCCGGGAAGACATAGGCTACCTTCATCAGCTCAGCCTCAACTTACCCCTGTAAGATTCTTAAGCTGGGCAATTATTGCCTCAGCCTCAGCTACTATCTCCTCGATGATAACCCTGACCGGTTTAATCTCTTTTATCATTCCCGAAATCTGTCCCGCCAGGAGCGTGCCACCCTCAAGGTCACCCTCAATCAAGCCCATACGCACCCTGCCGACACCAAACTCAATAATTTGCTCAATAGAGACACCAGACTTTTCTTTATCCAGAAACTCCCGGGTTAACTTGTTCTCCAGAGAGCGCACAGAGTAACCGGTGCTCTGACCGGAGATTATTGTCGAGCGGTCGCTGGCGTCTACAATCGCCTGCTTGTAATTAGAGTGAGCAATGCACTCCTGGCTACAAGCAAAACGCGTCCCCATCTGAACTCCCTGAGCCCCAAGGGCTAGGGCAGCGGCTAAGCCTCGGCCATCAGCAATACCCCCAGCTGCCACCACCGGTACCTGGACCCGGTCAACCACCTGGGGGACTAAAGCCATGGTCGTAATTTCCCCTATCTCCCCTCCCGATTCCATACCCTCGGCGACCAAGGCATCCGCCCCGGCGCGTTCCAGACGCCTAGCCAGGGCAACACTGGCTACCACTGGCATTACCTTTATCCCCGCCTCCTTAAACCTAGGGATGTAAGGCCCGGGATTACCGGCGCCAGTAGTAACCACCACCACCTTCTCCTCCAGGACTACATCTATAACCTGTTCAGCAAAGGGGGATATTAGCAGAATATTTACCCCAAATGGCTTATCCGTTTGCTGGCGGGCCAGGTGTATCTGCTTTCTCACCCAATCTGGTTCAGCGGCACCAGCCCCAATAATACCCAGTCCACCGGCATTGGACACGGCTGAGACAAGCTCAGCCGTAGCCACATGAGCCATCCCCCCCTGAATAATCGGATACTTAATGTTAAAAAGGTCACAAATAACAGTTTTGAGCATAGAATAGCCCTCCTTAGCTAGCTTTCTTTTTCGGGCTTTTAATGGCGATAACTTCCCGACCAGCATAACTCCCACAAACAGGACAAACATGATGAGCCAGTTTAGGGCTATGACATTGGGGGCAATAATCTAGAGGAGGAGGGGAAAGCCCGAGGTGACGGCGCCTCTTACCCTGACGCGCCTTGGCATATTTCCGCTTGGGTAAAGCTCCCATACTACTCCGTTCCTTTCTGTAAAGCGAATTTATTTAGCTTAGACCGGCGAGGGTCCGCCGCCTGAGGTAAACATTGACAAGGTCCCTGGTTAAGGTTATAACCGCAGGTAGGGCATAACCCGGCGCAATCCTCACCACAAAGTGGCTTCATAGGGATAACCAGCAGGGCATATTGCCGTATCGCCTCGGTTAAATCAAGAACATGATGCTCATCAATAGTGAAACACCCCGGCTCCTCAGGTAGGGACAGTGAAATACCGCTAACTACATCTGTAATAGGGAAATACTCTTCTTCAATATTCAGCGTTAGAGGATAATCAAACAAACTCAAGCAACGGCTGCAAGTAACTCCAACCTCAGTGTGTAGTGTAGCCCTAGCCAGGATACCCCGGTCGGTACGCACCAGCGTAACCTTACCCTCGACCATGCTATCGCCACCGGCAATATTAACCACCTCATTCACCTCATAATTTCGTATTGAGCCTATAGATGACTTAAGCTGCTGAGATACATTTATCCGCATTTTATTCCACCTTCCCCCCAACTAAAGTAAGCTTATTATAAGCCGAGCCATATACCTAGTGTCAAGCGACGACTAATCTACTGGGGCAACTCTGGCGTTGAAATTTCCTCAGGGTGGAGAATTATTTTAAAATTTATAAAAAAACTCTTGACAAATGTTTGAAATAGTGGTATATTACAAGTTTGTAATTATGCCTCTTAAGTCTCACCTTATTATATTCCCTTCACTAGCCACTTTTTTTACGTGAGATTAGTACTATAACTAATGCAAAGAGTTTCCGCATCTATTTAAGGAGTAGAGCTAGAGATGGTTTTTACGTTGCCACACACTGAAAAAAGAATGCCTCTTGTCCCCAGAAAATCTTATGCCAAGTTACCCCAGATACTGGATGTCCCTAATCTGATTGGGGTTCAATTAGAATCATTCCGCTGGTTTCAAGAAAAGGGGCTAAAGCAACTGCTGGAGGCGGTATCCCCTATCAAGGACTTCACTGAGAACAGGTTGGAGCTTAGCTTTGTAAACTATGAGTTCCGTGCCCCTCGTCACTCTGAGCAAGAGTGCTGCCACCGGGACTTGACCTACTCAGTGCCCATTTATGTCAAAGCCAAGCTGCTGGTTAAAGGAACCGGGGAAATCAAGGAACAAGACCTGTTTTTCGGCAACATCCCCCTGATGACAGCGAAAGGCACCTTCATTACCAGCGGGGCGGAGCGGGTGGTAGTAAGCCAGTTACTCCGTTCCCCCAGTGTCTATTTCACTACTGAAGAAGATGCTGCCAGTGGTCGTACCTTGTGCCATGCTAAGCTAATTCCTGCCCGCGGGGCTTGGCTGGAGTTTGAGACCAGCAACCGGAATATAATCTCAGCTAAGATAGACGGTAAACGGAAGATTCCTATTACTACTCTTTTGCGTGCTATCGGTTATAGTAGTGATGAGCAATTACTCAGCCTATTCCCTGAAGAGGACAACTCTCCGGAGCACCAATTTATCAGGTCAACTATGGGGCGTGACACTTCAGTTAGGAACAAGACCGAGGCTCTGCTTGATATCTATAAAAGACTGCGCCCTGGAGACCCCCTCACTATTGAAAATGCCGGTAGACTATTAAAAAACCTATTTTTTGACCCTCAACGTTATGACCTGGGAGAGGTAGGTCGCCACAAGCTTAATAAGCGATTAGGGCTTGACAACTCGAAGGAAAAGCGAGTTCTAGATGAGGAAGATATTATAGAGATAGTCAAGCACGTTATTATGGTTAATAATGGTACTGACACCCCTGACGATATTGACCATCTGGGCAACCGGCGAGTATCCACTGTTGGTGAGCTAATTCAAAACCAGTTTCGTATCGGTTTACTGCGCCTGGAGCGAGTAGTTAGGGAGCGGATGAGTATTATCAGCACCGAGGCAGTCACTCCCAGCGCCCTGGTCAACATTCGCCCCATAGTGGCGGCTATCAGAGAGTTCTTCGGCAGCTCACAGCTATCACAATTTATGGACCAAACCAACCCCCTGGCTGAGCTAACTCATAAGCGACGCTTATCAGCCATGGGACCGGGGGGTCTATCTCGGGAACGTGCTGGCTTTGAGGTTCGCGATGTCCACTTTTCCCACTATGGTAGAATCTGCCCTATTGAGACACCAGAGGGACCTAACATCGGCCTCATCGGCTCTCTCGCCACTTATAGCCGGATTAACCGGTACGGTTTCATTGAGACACCCTACCGCCGGGTCATCTCCGAGGTGAGCAGTGACTACGAGGGGCTGATAGGTAAAACAATCAGGATGGCGGTACTTGATGACGAGGGTAAAACTATAGTGAAAGCCGGTACCACCACTACCCCCAAGCATGTCAGCCGGCTATCTCAGCTATCTCCCAGAATGGTAAAGGTGGTGCCTTTCGTCTCTGACGAAGCAGTTTACCTCTCAGCCGACGAGGAGGATAAATATACTATTGCCCAGGCTAATGCCCGTCTTGATGCCAATAACCAGTTTGTAGATGAAAAGGTTGAAGCCAGACTGAGTGGCCGCTACCTACGAGAGGTACCTGATAAAATTGATTTTATGGATGTCTCGCCCAAGCAGATATTCAGTGTCGCCACATCACTAATACCCTTCCTAGAGCATGATGATGCTAATCGCGCCCTGATGGGCTCCAACATGCAGCGGCAAGCTGTGCCGCTACTTTCTCCCAAGGCACCCCTGGTGGCTACTGGTATGGAAGCAGAAGCCGCCAAGCATAGCGGGCAGGTTCTGTTTGCTCAAAATGCAGGAGTGGTAACCTCGGTTACTGGCTTACACGAGGATGGTCAAAACAAAACGAAAATTGTAGTTACCATGGATAACGACAATACTGATACATACGAGCTAATGAAGTTTGTGCGCACTAATCAGGGAACTTGCATTAACCAGCGCCCTATAGTGAACAAGGGTG
>DAOUFA010000150.1:0-10553 GCA_034430355.1 Dehalococcoidales bacterium | reverse complement strand
GTTAAGCCTGCCGGGGACGATTGATACCTTCCCGGGCAGTGCTTCTGCCTCAGATATTATAGTAAGCCCACTCAATGTCGGTGCCGGTGAAGATGTTACCCTGGATTGGGAGTGGGCGCTTCCCCTTGAAACAGGTAATGATGCCCAGGGAGATACCTTATCTTTTGCCATAAACTATCTTCTGGAGGGATTTCCTTCCCCTCCACCTCCCCCCGGTGGTGGAGGTGGCCCCGCTGGTCCGTGTTATTTCAGGGTAGACATGCTGACTGAGATAACCAAGCTAAAGATTAGCTGCTGTGGCAACAGTGTTCTCAAAGACTATGTGCCCACTGACCCCGATGAGCTGCATTTCTTGGTAGTTGACGTTGGCACGGTGGTATTTTGTGGTGAGTATCCGGGATGTGGCGACTACCCAGAAATAATAGTGATGAGTGTGGCTGAGGACCCACCATCTCCTCCAGAGGGTATGACAATAGTCGGTCCAGCAGCATATCACATTATCGGGTATTGGGATAAACATAGGAATGAAATATGTACTGATGTTACCTTTGACCCGCCACTCACTCTGATATTGAGCCATGGCGAGCTTGGGGATGCTTTCTCACCGGTGGTTGCCTATTACGATGAGGAGGAGGGCTGTTGGGTTCCACTAGCATTTGACGCCGGTAGAGTAGCTGAATATGGTAAGTTAGCCGTTCTGATGGATCACCTCTCATTATTCGCTGTACTGGCAGAGCTGCCGCCACCCCCGGCACCCCCGCCACCAGCCCCGGCTCCGCCGCTACCCCCGCCACCCCCACCGCCTGCCCATTTTGCGACCAGTGACTTAACCATTGTGCCCAGTTGGGAGAAGATAGAGTGGGGCGCCCTCACTTTTGCGGTAAGCAGGGGGGAAAGCGTTACCGTAACTACCAATGTGGGTAATGATGGTGGGCAGGAAGGCAGCTATGTTGCCAATCTCAAGATAAATGGGCAGACACGAGACACCCAAGAGATTACCCTTAGCCCGGGGCAGAGCGCGGGGATAGCTTTCAGTATTCTGGACAATGAGCCAGGTCACTACGCTGTGGAGATAGGTGGCTTGAGCGGAGAATTCCAGACCTCAGTGTGGATCAACTGGTGGCTAATTGCCGGGCTTACTGCCGCTTTCATATTATTAGTATGGGTGGCTTGGTATTATGGTTACTATCGGAAAAGGCATTTGAAGTAAGCCTGGCCAATCTGCCCCCCCCTACTAGATGACATAATATTTCCTCATCATAATCCACACCAGCCAAAATAACACCTGTACCCCATGACAGCTGTGCCCCCGTCTCTTCGTCGGTATCACCTTGTTCTCAGGTTTATACCTGAGAGTCCCCCAGGGCTGGTTCTTTTCCCATCGTTTAAGGATAACCGCATCCCTTACGCATACCCTTTTTACCTATGACGAAAGGGCTATTGTCAATAAGGGAGATACTTATATAATATAAGTTTGTTAGCCAAGATTGGCATTACCGACCGGAGCGAAACTGGCAATGAAAAATCAACCTTTGAAGGAACCAGAAGAACCTCGAGGTATGTTGTTAAAGCGGTTGTCTGAGCCCGAAGCATTACAACTGATTCCTGAGACAATAGCTAGGAAATATACCGCCATACCCCTGGTAATAACTGATAATACTCTGCGGGTAGCTATGGCCAACCCTGAAGACATCTTTGCCCTAGAAGCTTTGGCAAACCACTGCCAGATGCGCATAGAAACTGAGAGAGCTAGCGCTGAGGAAGTCCAAGAAGCTATCGATTTCAACTATAGAGCCTACGACGAACTAGAGAAGCAGATTTCTCATATCTCATTCCCGAATAAGACGCTAAATGAACAAATTAGCCTTGATGCTACTAGTGACGCCCCGGTAGCTCGGGCTCTTACCCTCATCATAGATGAGGCGGTAAAATCTCGGGCATCTGACATTCATCTTGAGCCAGATAAGGATAAGCTGCGAGTGCGTTATCGCATTGATGGTACCCTTCAGGATACGCTATCGTTGCCATCGGTGGCAGCTAGCCTGCTTATTTCCCGAGTTAAAATCCTGGCTAATATGAATATTGCTGACCACCATCGTCCTCAGGATGGCCAGTTTTCCATCAAGGCTAAAGGCCGGTCAATGGATATTCGGGTGGGAACGGCACCGACTGTCAATGGTGAGATGGCATCATTGCGGCTTCTCTATAAATCTCGAGCTGCTCTGGAACTGTCTGAGCTGGGCTTTCTCCCCGAAAGTCTGGAGACGTATGAAAAGATGCTGAAAGTTCCCCATGGTATGATTCTAGTTAGCGGTCCTACCGGTGCCGGTAAAACTACTACTCTTTATGCCTCAATCAATCAGCTTGACCACACTGGGCAGAACATCATTACTATTGAAGACCCCGTAGAGTATCGGTTTAAGGACATTAATCAGATTCAGGTTAATGCTCGGGCGGGCATTACTTTTGCTGGTGGACTTAGGTCAATACTGCGGCTTGACCCCGATGTGATACTGGTCGGTGAGATACGTGATGCCGAAACAGCTAGTATTGCTATCCAGTCAGCTCTCACCGGGCATCTGGTTCTATCCTCAATCCATGCCAATGATGCTGTAGGTGTGGTCTTTCGCCTCCTTGATTTAGGTGTTGAGCCATATTTAGTATCCTCAGCGCTTATTGGGGTAGTGGCTCAACGCATGTTACGCAAGATTTGCCCCTACTGTGCTCACCCAATTGATGCCTCTTTAATTGAGCGCATGACGTATAGCAAGGAAACGGGTGAAGAGCGAGATGAATTCATCGGTGGTAGCGGTTGCAATGCATGTGCCCATACTGGCTACCTAGGCCGAACCGGAATCTTTGAGATACTGTGTATGAGCGACGAGATAAGGACCAGGGTGCTAAGTGGTACCACAACTAATCAACTACGAACTCAGGCAATTAAAGAGGGGATGATACCGTTGATGAAAGACGGAATGTTCAAAGTCAAAGCAGGTATCACTACCCCTTATGAAGTCTTACGTAATACCTACTCTATAGAATAGTAATAGGCTCTCTAGGGTGACTAGAGAGAAATCAAGATGAAATAAATCGGAGGTGAGGTTAAAACGGTTTATCAATATGTAGCCTGTAGCGAGGGTGGGGAGGTAGTCAGAGGTCAGGTATCGGCGGCCAGCGAAGAAGCGGTAACCAACCTGTTGGCTTATGCTGGTTACCGGGTAATTAGCCTCAAACCGCGTGCCCAGCTTCTGAGCCTGGATAAGCTGACGGCAGGCTTTTTCCGAATAAAACCGGCGGAGGTAATAGTCTTTTGCCGTCAGCTAGCTTTGCTTCTTGAAGCCGGCATAAATATTATTACTGCTCTGGAGTTGTTGCGGGGTGAGACATCCAAGCGCACTCTTAAGAAGATTTTGGGGCAGGTAATTTCTGAGCTTCGTAGTGGTAACCAGCTCTCGGCAGCTCTGGCTAAGCACCCTAAAATCTTCTCCCCGATTTATTGCCGGTTACTGAGTGTGGGGGAACGGACGGGAAATCCTGAGACGATGCTGAGACAGATAGCTGATTATATAGAGAAGCACGCCGCTACCGCCAAACATATTAAAAGTGCCCTTAGGTATCCAATCATTGTTGGTGTTGTCGCCGTGGTGGTGGTGGTTATATTAGTCATCTTTGTTTTCCCGGCTTTTAAAAGCCTGTATTCTTCGCTTGGTACCGAGTTACCAGCGATAAGCAGGATGGTTTTTGACTTTGTTGGTAATCTGCGGAGTTGGGGGATGTATATCCTGTTGGCAGTATTGGGTATCGTTGGCGTGTTTTTTGTTTATGTGCGGACTCCGAGCGGAAAATACAAGGTGCATGAACTACTCCTTAAGCTGCCGCTAATAGGGCGAGTGATGCATCTTAATCAACTTGCCTGCTGTTGCCGAAACATATCCTTACTATATAGCGCTGGCTTGCCTTTGACTGAAATTATGCCCCAGGTTATTAATGCTTCTGGCAACAGTGTGATGGTAAAGGCACTTACTGATGTCCAGCGAGATATGATTCAAGGCGAAGGCCTATCTAAACCTATGGAGAAGAACCCTATTTTTCTGCCGATGATGGTGCAGATGGTTAAGGTCGGAGAGGAAACCGGTAACCTTAATATTGCTCTATCGGCGGCAGCTCAAAGCTACGAGACTGAGGCCGAAGACAGAACTGGTTCTCTCATCTCACTTATCCAACCGGCTATGACGGGAGTCATAGGTTTGGTAGTGGCTTTTATTGCCATGTCCTTATTCTCAGCTATTTATTCTATCTACGGACAACTAGGTTAGGAATGCAATTTCAACGGTACGGGGGAACATAATGCGAGTGCCTGGAGGGGCTAAAATATTAAGCATGTTGGGTTCCAGCGAGTGGGGAGTAGGCCTCATTGAGATGCTGGTGGCTCTCGCCATTCTAGGTGCAGTTGCTGTTGCCTTTCTCAGTGGTCTAGCCACTGCCTCCAGGGCTGACATTATTGACGATGAGCAGGCTACTGCTGAAAGTTTGGCTCGAAGTCAGATGGAGTGGCTTAGAGATGTTGATTATGTATATGAGGCCACTGAATATTCCCCGGCACCACTACCCGGAGATGAAGATTATATTAACTATTCAGTCATAACGGCTGCTGAGCCTTTACATGATCCTGATGATGGCATCCAGAAGGTAACAGTTACAGTTAAACGTCTTGATAAAGAGATAGTAACACTGGAGGATTATAAGGTAGATAAATGAAGCAAGGTGAGAAGGGCTTTACTCTTATTGAACTGATAGTGGTTATTTTTATTATGGCTCTCATAGCTGGGGCGGCCACCATGACTATATCTCAGGTGCTGGGAATTACTGAGCATAGCAATGACCGTACAACCACTGTTCGCCAGGTGCAGACTGCTGGCTACTGGATTAGCCGGGATAGCCTGATGGCCCAGACTGTTACTATCGATGATGACCCGGGGACTCCTGAGTTCATTACTTTGGAGTGGACCGCTTGGGAAAATAGTGATGTCCATAAGGTTGTCTATACCCTTGAAGACATGCCTGATGGGCTCAAGAAGCTTAAGCGACAGCATTTGATTTATGACATTAACGGTTCCGAAATAGGCAACGATATGATGTATATCGCTCACAATATTGTTATTGACCCGCCTGGTTTCTTCGTGGAAGACGGCGTCTGGAAACTATCTATTGGAGCCCGCGCCGGAACACAAACTGAGACTAGAGAATATGAAATCATCCCTCGGGTTGAGGGTTATAGGCTAATCTAATGAATAGGCGATTAACTAAGGTGCTAAAGAGTGAGAAGGGGCAAGCCCTGGTTGTGGTTTTAATCCTGATGGTTTTAGGTGGGCTGCTTATCGTCCCGTGTCTCAATTACACCGCCACCAGCCTTAATACCGGACAAGTTCACAAAGAGACGATGGCTTTAATTTATGCTGCTGATGCTGGTGTGGGGGACGCTTTATGGGGGATAAAGAATGAGACTGTGCCCATCAACCCTTTTGACTACGAGACCGAGTTTAGTTACTTCCTACCCGAGGAGGTAAATGGCAAAGCTGTAGAGGTTAAAATCCAGCAAGTTTGGCCTCTGAGTGGCTTGGAGAGCGATGCCAATGGCACCAATCCTTCCAGTCACTTAATGATAACCGGGGGCATCATCAATGAGGAGGAAGGTGAATATAAGGTTCAAATGAGTTACGATGGCTCTGCAGGGGATTTGCTGATAGATAGGGTAGGAGTTTGGCTCCCACCTGGTTTTGACTATGTCACCGGCTCAAGTTCTGGCATTACTACTGACGACCCAACAAATATTCTCGACTGGCACGGTGGTAAAGCTCTGGAGTGGGATTTTCTGCCTGCGGTTAATTTCATAGACCTGCCAGCTCCAGCGCCACCAGAGCCTCCCCCAGAGGGAGGTTTCGTACCGGCTGAAGAATACCCGTCCTTGAGGACTTTAACATTCAATGTGTCCCCGGTAGGCGAATTGGCTAAGGGTACCTACACATGGATAAGAACGACCAACATTAATCTTTATTTGTCCTGGGATACCAACTATTCAACTTACAAGATTAGCTCAACAGCGACCGACGCTGCTACATCTAAGAGATTCGCTGTTGAAAGTTATTCTTATCGTTCCAAGGGGTCACTATTTGGTGGTGGAGGAGATATCTTATTCCGTGGCGGCTACCGAGCTATAGGCCAAACCCTCGAGACTTACTCGGGGCCTCCCGGGCCAGCGCCAAAGCGAGATGTTTTGCTTGAGGAGAGTAGTGCTACCACCTCTGGCATCCTTGGCGATGCTGAGGTAGTCTGGGCTTACCTCTACTGGTCAGCCTCGCGAGAAAGGGAGTGTATTGATTGGTGGTGGTGGTGGTGTCAGGAGTGGGAAGAGGCTGAGGCTGATAAGGAGGTTAGTTTTAAGGTGAATGGCCAGCAGGTTTATTTTGATGAAGATGAACAGGCGGCGTTGGCAGAGAACGACGAACAAATAACTGCCACCAAGTGGTGGATTAAGGATAATTCTGACATTTATGCTCACACCTACTCCTATTCCTGTTTTCTGGATGTAACTGAGCTGGTCAAGCTTGGGCTTGAGACTACCACTCCTGGTACTACCAATGGCAATGGCGAGTATACGGTTGGTGATGTAGACGGGACATTAGGTTTAGAAACGTCTTATGCCGGCTGGTCTCTGATTATCATTTACTCCAGTCCTTCAGAACTGGCTCAGAACCTTTACCTCTATGATGATTTTCTCTTCGCCGGCCAGTATACTACTCACACCTTCACCATTGAGGGCTTCCAGGCCCCTGAGGATGCCGAAGCCAAGCTAACCTGCTTCGTTGGGGAGGGAGACCCTCAATACGGGGACCACCAAAAGTCAACTTATGGTCATCCCTTAAGTGATGATGAAGATTATATAACGTTCAATGACAACTACCTATTCGAATTACCAGTGAACCCCCAATATAATGTTTGGAATTCCGAGTCCAGTGGTCTTGGCGGTGAGGAGATTAGCGGGGTAGATATTGACACCTTCGATGTCTCAAGTCCTATTATACAGCCAGGGGCTACCTGGGCTGAGGTAGGGCTGGGCACTGGTTACGATGTTTGGAGTATGGTGTATATTATTCTGTCCTTCCGGAGTAATATTCCTGGCGGGTTAGCGCCAAACAGCATAGGCAGCATTACTTATAGCTGTGGGGGAGGGTCATAACAATGAAGTTAAGTAAAAAAAGCGGGTTAATTTTGATTGTTGGTATTGCTGTTTGTATATTCGTTGGCCTGTGGCTAGCTCGTAGCCAACAGGTTAATGAGCAAGAGCGGCTACATGAGGAACTCTCCACGGCTGCGATGTCGCTTAACGATTTTCCGGTTGACGAGGTTTCTTCCCAACGGGTAGAGCTGGAGGAGCAGCTCAGTCAAGCCATATCACAGCTTGAGACGGCCAAGGCGGCACTTTCTCAGTCCACAGGGAGCATTACTGTCTCTGGGCACCTATTTGATATTGCTGAGGACGTCGGTGTGGAAGTAACTGTGGTTAGCTCATCACACCCGCCCGGTGATAGCTTGGGAGGGATTACCTGTTCAGTTTTACCACTTACGGTAACCGTTGAGGGTGATGTCGCCGATATAATCAGTTATATCGGCAGGTTGAACTACGACTTTACCACCGGTATCATCAAATTAGTGAAAATGAACATCCCTGAAACGACCTGTGAGGAGGTAGCATCGGCTACTATCCAACTAAATATTTATACTTATCAAGGTGAATAACTATGGCGAAAAAGATTGTTACTCTATATGTCGATGACACTAGCATCCGGCTACTGGTAACCCAGGGTAATCAGGTAAGAAAATGGGCTGATATGCCACTGGAGCCAGGCTTAGTTAAGAGTACTGTGGTCATCAAGGAGGCAGAAGTTGCTCGCAAGATTAAGCAACTTCTTAAAGCCGAGAAGGTAAGCGCAAATAAGGTCATCGTTGGCTTGAGCGGTCTCCACTGTCTATCACGACCGCTTACTTTTCCGCAGTTACCTAAAGCAATGCTGGCTGAAGCGGTAATGCGAGAGGCGAAAAGAGTACTGCCGGTACCTGTAGAGCAGCTTTATATTTCGTGGCAAACTGTTCCCGCGCCGGAGGGAAAAACACAGGTCTACCTGATTGCTATACCTCGTAAGACCGCGGATGCCATGGTTAAAACAATGCATCGGGCCAGGCTTAAGCCATATCTTATGGACTTAAAACCCTTAGCCTTAGCCAGGGTGGTAAAGGAAGCGACGGCAATAATTGTCAACATCGAGCCAACTGAACTTGACATTATAATTATGGCCGATAGAGTTCCCCACCCTATCCGCACTATACCCCTGCCTAGTAAAGCACTATCCTGGCAAGAGAAGCTGCCGATGATAAGAGACGAGATTGACAGGACCATCAAATTCTATAATTCCAATTATACGGATAAGCCTCTTGCCCAGAGTACGCCTATGTTCATCTCCGGGGAACTGGCTGGTAAACCAAAGGTAGCTCGTTCCTTGTCAGACGGGCTGGGATACTCTGTTTCGCCATTGTCATCACCACTGGAGTGCCCTGAGCAATTAGACCCCAGTCGTTACATGGTCAACATTGGTTTGGCTCTCAAGGAGCTGTGGTCAGAAAGGAAAGCTGAAGCTTCAGTAGTAAATCTAAACGCTCTGCCCACTACCTACCAACCCAAACCCGTTTCCTGGGTTAAGGTCATTGCCGTACCTATTATTATCGCTGTTGTTGCTGGAATAGCCCCCCTGTTGATGGTTGTCCAAAGTGGCTACGCTAATATCAACTCAATCCGTGACCAGATGGATATGACTACCCAACTCCTCAGAAAAAAGCAGTCGGAGAGACAAGAGCTGAGGAATGGTATTGTTGAACTGGAGGAAAAAGTAGCTGAGGCAGAGGCAGCCCGCGACAACTTCACCACCGCCCTTGATAGCCTTGATAAGCAGGGTAGTGGGGTTGACCACAATTTACATATAGCCACCACTGCCTTACCCAGTACCATAAATCTGGCTACGATTAACCACACTGAGGACATGTTGACCATAAGCGGTACGTCACCGAGCGAGGTGGAGATTTTACAATACGCCCAAACCCTGGATGACAGCGGCCTGTTCACCGAAGTTCTTATTGGCAGCATGAGGAAAGTTGAATGCGAGAGCACTGAAGATGAGAGCACTGAAGATGAGAGCACTGAGGGCGAGGGCACTGAGGGTGAGGGCACTGAAGACGAGAGCACTGTAGAGGAGAGCATGGATTTTACCTTAATTCTTAGAATCAGAGGTTGATAGTGATGAATATTCTTCATCTGCTTCATTTAGCTAAATCAAAGGGTGCTTCGGATTTACACCTGGTTGTTTCCCGACCACCCATACTCCGTATTGATGGTTTGCTTGTGCCGGCAGGTGACAAGTCACCGTTAACGCCTGATGATATAGACCAGGCTTTGACCCAGCTGGCCTCAGAGAAACAGAAAGAGGATTTTCATAGTTGTCTGGAACTGGACTTTGGCTCCACTATTCCCGATGTTGGCCGACTCCGATGCAATGTGGCTCAACAGCGAGGGATGATTAGCATTGCCATCCGCCTGTTGCCATCGATTATCCCAACTATTGAGGAGCTAAACTTGCCTCCGGTGTGTAAAGACTTAGTTCTTAGACCTCGGGGCTTGGTGGTGATTAGTGGACCTACGGGTAGTGGCAAATCCACGACACTGGCAGCCATGATTAACCACCTGAACAGCAAGGAAAGGCGCTATGTGGTTACTATGGAAGACCCTATAGAGTATATCTATTCTGACATGAGGTGCACCATAATACAGCGAGAAATTGGTAGTGATACCGTGTCCTTTGCTGAGGCATTAAGGCGTGTGTTAAGACATGACCCGGATGTAATTCTGGTCGGTGAGATGAGGGACTTGGAGACGGTGTCGGCGGTGCTTACTATAGCTGAAACCGGGCATTTGGTCTTAACCACCGGTCATGCCCCCAGTGCCTCACAGGCTATTGAAAGAATGATAGACCTGTTCCCTCCACATGAGCGTCATTTAGCTCAGTCACGGCTGGCATTCCTTCTCCTTGGTGTTCTGTGTCAGACGCTGGTACCTAGGGCAGAGGTATCAGGTAGAATACCCGCCGTTGAGATTATGCTGGCTAACTCACCGGTGAGGAACCTCATCAGAGAGGGCAAAACCTATCAGTTGCCCAATACCATCCGTACCCACGCCCGACTGGGAATGCAGCTACTTGACCAGGCACTAATCAACCTATACCTTGATAAAAAAATCAGCAGTGAAAATCTGTTTACTTTCTGTAATGACCGTGATGAAGTCGGGAAGCTCATCGGCGAAGTTGAGTCTGGCAGCCTCCTTTCGGTGGCCACGGCTGACATTTACCTGGAGGATTAATAGGTCGTCAAACCCTGTCTTTCCCCGAACTCACTAAAAACAGTGAAGCCTATCAGCATAGTTTTAGTAGTCCGCTGATAGGCTTCTCTAT
>DAOUFA010000149.1:0-2704 GCA_034430355.1 Dehalococcoidales bacterium | reverse complement strand
CGGTACTGGGTTAAGAACAGGGGGTGGTTCTCCCCCAGGCGCTCCCTTTCGGTTTCAACATAGGTCAGGTAATCGGGATTATACTTGGCTACTTCCTGCCAATCGTAGCGGAAATGGCGTTTGATGCCGTCTTTTCTCTCCAGTTCAAGATTGGCCTGCTTTACCTCCTCCAGCAGGGTAGAATCATCCCACGTAGTGCCATAGTGAATGGTAGTAACATTGGTCGTCGCCCCCATCGGCTTGAACTCCTTGGTATACTTTCCCTGGTTGACATCCTGGGACTCATCTATTTCTAGGAGTATATGGGCGGTGTTACCTACCACGTTAGCTGACTCATCAGCCGATAGGAATATAGCCCTGGCATTCCCTAGCCGGATAATATAGCCTAGCTCAGCTACCCAGATGGCATTAAAACCGGCATCATTTAGTCTGTCCTTCAGCCGTATCATAGAGATAACCGTCTGTGGCTTGAAGGTAGGAGCACACTTCACCAGGTTCTGTGGCTCAGCCATATAGAGGGTCAACAGTAGAAGCTCAAGCTGGGCTGACAGTTCATTCTTACCTCCCTGGCGGGCAATTTCGACCGAGAAGGTAAAACCCTTCCTGCCGAAAATGCTATTGAGTATAGCCAGTGCCACCTCCCGCTGGTACGGGTATAATCTATTTATTTGCGGACTATCTATGAAACTCACCCGCTTTATCCCCCTCTCCATTCTTGGAGAGGGGGAAGAGGTTTTAGAGAGGGGCTTTGCCCCTCTTGAACATCCTTTTGGTAACTGATAGTAAAGGGGAAGCCCGAAGGGGCGTCAGCCCCTTCGGAAACCATAATTCCCCCTTCCCTTATTAAGGGAAGGGGGTCAGGGGGATAGGTCCCCAATTTACTATTTACCGATAGTGGCGCCAATGCCGATTCCGAGCGGGAGAGCGATATCCCTGAGGACATTGCCTATTGCCTCCTTCAGCCCCTTCTTCTGCTCTTTGGTGATTTTATATCTAGTCCTGACCAGCCTGGACAGGGTATTGGTTGCCTGCATAATAAGCTTGATATTATCCGGGTCATTTTCCAGGATAGATTTTATTTTAACCCTTAGCAGGGCAATCTCATCATCAATACCCTCTACGCCAGAGGCCAGCTCAAAGTCGAGCTGCTCAGCCTCATCAAGGACCCTGGAGTAGAAACCGTGCTTCCTAGCGTTCTGATTGCCCTTTGGTGCGCCTCTTTTTCTCTCTACTTTTGCCGACATGTGGTTTATCTCCTCCCCGTTGTTTACTCATACGGGGTTCATCGTTCAGAACCTTGGCAGTGGCCAAAACAATGGTGTGGGCGGCTAGGTCCCATCTCTGGTTTTCTACGGCTAACCTCAATAGCCTCATATCCCCTCTCCTTTACATAACTAGAAAAACAATTCCTATCTAATTAGCTTTGGATTGTTTCCCAATAAAATAATAGCACATATGTGCTATTATGGCTATAGAATTTTGTCCCCTTTCTTGGTGAGGTTAACAAATGAACTAATAAATGAACTCAGCTGTAATAAAGTTAAAAAATTATTTGGTGACCTATCCCCCATGATAGGAATATATATCCATATCTTGGAGAGTCAAAATCTTAGAGAGTTAAAGGGAGGCGAAGCCTCCCTTCTATAATCTCTTCCCCCTCTCCTTCTCAAGGAGAGGGGGATAAAGGGGGTGAGGTTGATAAATAATTTCAGCTAAATTGATATTACAGCATAGCCGTTATAAAATGGGTTGAGAAAATGGGTGTTGCCAAACAGATCTACCAGCTGCAGGAGGTTGATTTGGAGCTTGAGTCCAATGAGCGGGCTCTCCACCAAGTAACCAGTCAGCTTGGGGAAAGCCAGGAGGTGGTCAGGGTTCGGAATAAGCTGGCATCGGAGCGCCAGCGTCTGGAGGAATTGAGGCGGCAGCAGCATTCCTTAGAGTGGGAAATAGATGGCATCGCCACCAAGCTGACGGCGGCTGAAGATAAGCTATATAGTGGCAGTATAGGCAGTCCCAAAGAACTGGCTAACCTTCAGCATGAGGTTGATGGACTCAAGACCAGGCGTAGTCAGCTGGAGGATAAGGCACTGGATATAATGGAACAGGTTGAGCTGGCTACCGCCAGTGTCGCTACTATAGATAGCCAGCTTAAAACAATGGAAGCGGAGTGGCAGAGCCAGCAACAGCAGCTATCTGCTGACATGGAGCAGCTCAAAGCCGTACTATCCAATCTTAAGCATAAGCGGCAAACACTGGCAGCCGAGATTGACCCCAGGGCGGTTGAGCTTTACCAAGAACTCAAAAACCAGAAAGGGACAGCCGTGGCTAAGGTAGAGCAGGGGATATGCCGTGGTTGCCGGATATCGCTATCCGCCACCGAGCTGCAGCGGGCGAGAAGTGGTAGCTTGACCCAGTGCAGTAGCTGCGGACGCATCCTATTCCTGGCCTGAGGCTCACAATCTAGCCGCTCTTGCTCTGAGATAATAACCAAGGGGGTGTTTTAGAGGGGCTACGCCCCTCTCTAAAATCTCTTCCCTTTCTTGGGGCGTAGAAGTCATTGCCAGGAGCGGAGCGACGAAGCAAACTAAAAGATAAGATTGCTTCGCCTTTGGCTCGCAATGACACAGTGGGTAGAAAGGGGAAGGGGATAAAGCGGGTTCCCAGGAAAATCAAAGATTTTTCTGGGTGCTTAAAGGGGATA
>DAOUFA010000148.1:0-2815 GCA_034430355.1 Dehalococcoidales bacterium | reverse complement strand
CTAGCCAGGAAAGTAGTAATGAGCTTGGTAAGCAGCTGCTGCAATCGCTAGCCGCTGAAGAAGACACCCACCGACAGAAGTTTGAGGAGATATATAGTGCCCTCCGGAATAAAAAGACCTGGCCTGAAGTTGATTTTCAGCCTGATAGAGGCAAAAGATTGAGAACTATATTCGTCAGGGCAACTGAGGAGTTGGGCTCCACGATAAAGGCTCCCACCACTGAGCTTGATGCGGTACAAACGGCTATGGATATGGAAAATAAGACCTATGATTTTTATAAAAAACAAAGCCAAAATGCCACTTATGACGCTGAGAGAGACTTCTATAATACTGTAGCCGCCGAAGAAACGGAACATCACCAGGTTCTACTTGACTACTATGAATATCTCAAAGACCCGGCAGGGTGGTTTGTCAAAATGGAGCATCCTTCCCTGAATGGTGGCTGATTAGCCCTGAAACTTTGGAGGCAGGAAATATGCTGGAGATTAAACACCTGAGTGTAGCTGTAAACGGCAGGAAAATTCTGCAAGACGTGAATTTGACAACGGGAACTGGTGAAACACATGTCCTCTTCGGTCCTAATGGCAGTGGCAAGACCACACTCCTAATGGCGATAATGGGTTTCCCCAGGTACCGGATAACCAAGGGCAGCATCACCTTCAAAGGCAAGAACATAACCAGATTACCGCTGGATGAGAGAGCCCGCTTAGGGATTGGTATATCCTTCCAGCGTCCACCGGTAGTTCGAGGAGTGAGGACACGCGATATGATTGGTGCCTCTCTGAGAAACAAAGAGGATAAAGTAACTATAGACCGACTAGCCGAGAGAGCCAATCTGAGCGAGTTTCTAGATAGAGATATAAACTACGGCTTTTCGGGAGGTGAGATAAAGCGCTCCGAGCTAATGCAACTACTGGCTCAAAAACCAGAGCTGACTTTACTGGACGAGCCTGAGTCTGGCGTTGACCTGGTAAATGTAGCCCTGATAGGTAAGCTGATAAATGAGCTGCTGGAGAAGGATTGCCCAATACGGCTTCGCAAGTGCATGGGTCTCATCATCACCCATACCGGGCACATCCTGGACTATGTTAATGCCCGCACCGGCTATGTCATGCTTGATGGCAGGATAGTCTGTGAGGGCGACCCTCATGAAATCCTAGCCACCATTAAGGAAAAGGGCTATGAGGAGTGTGCCAAATGCGTGAGGTGAAATCTGCCAAAACGTATAAAGATAGAGCTAAGCGGGCAGTGACTAAACCAGCCGCCCTTGGTGAGGATATAGATTTAGGCACCTATGTTAGCTCCGCCGATGAACCACCATACCAGGCTGACCCATCACAACTTCCCGCCCGGGCTAAAGAAAGAATGCTGGGGGCAGGGGTTAGTTTAGATGACATAAGCCAGAGGTCGGGGACCTTTATCCAGATGGATAACACCGCGGTTCATAGCTCAATAAGACAGGAAGGTATAGAGGTAATGGCTACCAGTCAGGCTCTAGAAAAGTATGACTGGCTATCAGATTACTGGTGGCAGGCAGTAGCTGTGGACAGCGATAAATATACTGCCCACGTAGAGCTTAACCAGAGCAATGGCTATTTCATTAGAGCCCTGCCCGGTAATAAGACTATCTATCCAGTTCAAGCCTGCCTCTATCTATCGAAGGCAAGACTTGCCCAGAATGTTCATAATATCATCATTGCCGAGGAAGGCTCGGAACTACATATTATTACTGGATGTACTACCGCCTCTAAAGATGAACCTGGGCTCCATATGGGCGTCTCTGAATTTTACATAAAGAGAGGGGCTAAAGTTACCTTTACCATGATACATAGCTGGAATCCAGAGACAGCGGTTCGCCCCCGTACTGCAGCTATAGTGGAAGAGGACGGCCTGTTTCTTAGCAACTATGTGCTTATGAAGCCAGTCCAATCGCTACAGATGTATCCTGCCGCCACGTGTGTGGGGGATAATGCGATTGTTAGATATAACAGTATCCTGGTAGCTGCCCAGGGGTCATCGCTGGATGTTGGTTCACGGGCAATCCTCAACGCTAAGGGGGCAAAGACAGAAATCATATCACGAGCCATCACCACCGGGGGTAACATTATTGCCCGGGGCTATATAGAAGGCAATGCTCCTGAGGTTAAAGGGCACCTGGAATGTCGCGGGCTAATCCTGGAGGGAAAGGGCATGATTCACGCTATACCTGAGCTTAGAGGCACACTAGCTGGTATTGACCTATCCCATGAAGCCGCGGTGGGCAGGATTGCCGAGGAAGAAGTGGAGTATCTGATGTCCCGGGGGCTAACCCGGGCCGAGGCTACAGCTACCATAGTCAGGGGTTTTCTCAGGGTAGATATTGAGGGACTACCACCGATGCTCAGTGCCGAACTGCAGCGGGCTATTGAAGCCAGCGAAAAGGAACTGATGTAAATAGTGTTTACCGAGGTAAGAAATGAATCTAAAAGCTTTACATAAAATAAGTTACGGTCTATATGTCATAGGCTCAAGAAAAGGGGACAGGCTCAATGGGCAAATCGCCAACACCGTTTGCCAGGTTTGCTCCGAGCCGCCTATTATTGCTGTGGCTATCAACAAGAATAATTTAACCCACGAATTTATCACCGCAAGCAAGGTATTTACCGCTTCCATTCTTACCCAGGATACATCTCTCTCTTTCATCGGTCACTTTGGCTTTAAGTCAGGCCGAGATATAGATAAACTTGAGGGCATTAATTACCAAATAGGTGAGACACAAGCCCCGGTGGTCACCGACAATACCCTTGCCTATCTTGAGGCTAAGGTAATTCAACAA
>DAOUFA010000147.1:0-2475 GCA_034430355.1 Dehalococcoidales bacterium | reverse complement strand
TTGATTTTAGAGGAATTATCTTAAAATCCTCTTTGAACCCCATGGCCACTATTAGCTCCTCCATGTGGTCTATGGCATCTTCCTTGTTATCCTCAATGGCGATATAGATACTATCTGGAGAGAGCACCTTCTTTATGATGTTTAGTCCCGAGAGCACCTTCTCCCCATATTCAAGCATTACCCTGTGGTCTGAGGTTATATAGGGCTCGCACTCGCAGCCGTTCAGAATGACAGTGTCTATCCTGACGTCCTTAGGTGGTGATAGCTTAACATGGGTGGGAAAGGCGGCTCCGCCAAGCCCAACTAAACCAGCGCCTCTTACCCTGTCTAAAATCTCCTTCACCGAAAGCGCTTCAGGGTTCTGGGGTGGTTCAAGTTTTACCCATTCATCTGCCCCATCAGAGGTTACCACCAAAGCCTCTACTAGCTGGGCGGTTGGGGGGTTTACCACCATAGTGGTGCCGGATATCTCACCGGATATTGTGGCGTGAACGGGAGCATTGACAAACTTGTCGGAATCACCTATCTTCTGGCCGGTCAGCACTTTATCTCCCTTGTTGACCACAGCTTCACACGGTGCCCCGATATTCTGGTGCAGAGGGATGATTACCTTTTCCGGTAATGGTGCCGGCTCAATCTGGTTTTTGGCGGTAAGCTTACTCTCGGGCACTTTCACTCCATATGGCGTGCCCTTCTTTTTGAGCCTGATGCCCAAGTTTTTCATCTCACTGCCTTTCGCTTAGATACGTAGATAATCCCGAAGAGCGATGTATTATCCTGTCGGTATCTACTATGAGACACTCCACATCATCCAGCGATTCAACCAACTCCAAGCCGTCATCAGGACCCATGACAAAAACGCCGGTAGCCAGGGCGTCAGCCTGGGTGCAGTTTTCGGCTATTATGGTGACGCTGATGCACTCCTGGGCTGAATAGCCCGTCTTGGGGTTGATTATGTGACCGGCTTCCTTCTCCGGGTCAAAGTATCGCTCGTAATTCCCCGATGTAGCTACGGCTTTATCCGAAAAACTGAAGGCGGCGAGGCACTGGCTGGTGTCATCGGGGTTGACCAGGGCAACATTCCATGGCTCTCGGTTTGGCTTGGAACCTAACGTGCCCATGTCGCCACCGGCATTCACCAATGCGTGTTTGATGCCCATACTACTGATGACTTCTAACGCCTCATCTACGGCGTAGCCTTTGGCGATTCCACCGAGGGTGATTTTCATTCCCTCTACCGTGAAGTATATCCGGTTACCCTCGATACCTATCTTATCCCAACCGGTGAGCCCCAGCGTCTGGTTTATCCTGCTCTGCTGGACCTCCTCGCTCTCCTTCCATAAGCCACCCGCCCACAGGTCTAATAACGGTTGAATGGTTATATCGAAACAACCGTCAGTCATTTGACTGTAATCCAGGGACATAGTTAGCAGTAGCAAAAGGTCATCGGAGGCTGTGTCCAGATGCCCATCCCGGTTAAGTTGGAATGCCTGGCTTTGTTCATCAAATATTGAGGCTACGCTCTCTATTTCTTCCATTCGGGCAAAGGCAGCACTTATCGTCTCTTCCGCAGTTTCCTCATCCGAGTAAACAGTAATGGTGACGAAGGTACCCATCATATCGCGGGTCTCTTCGAACTTCATCAGGGGCTTGCTGGCACAACTGGTGGCTCCAAGGGCTACAGTGAGGAGTATTAAAAGACCGGCTATAACCTGGTGAGACTTCTTCATATATCCTGCTACTAGCCTTTCGCTGGTATATGCCAATCAAAATAAAGCGCCTATAGCTTTTGGGGGAAGGCTATAAACGCTCAAGGTTTGACTCTTGCTATTTTCACAGCACCTCGCTATTTTAACAAAAAACGATGTGGAATGCTACAGGTTTACTACTTTTAGTAGGTGATTTTTTCCAGCGGCGGGAAAGGGTGTCTATTGAGATTGTTTAGCAACCTATCCCCCTAACCCCCTTATGCAAGGACTTCATCTACCTCTTTCAGGGAAGGGGGGAGTGTAGGTAAGAGAGGGGCTTCGCCCCTCTCTAAAATCTCTTCCCTCTCTCTATATTAAAAGGGGAAGCCCGAAGGGGCGTTAGCCCCTTCGAAAACTATAGTTCCCCTTCCCCTTATCAAGGGGAAGGGGATAAAGGGGATAGGGTTTCCAAATAAAAACCTAAAGGGGGTGAGGTTAATAAACAACCTCTTATTATGTCTATTTACTATTTACTCAGTTGGTGTTGTATAATGAAGCTGGTATTTATTAGGCAAGCCGGTAAGGTGGATTGGGAGGTAGATAGCCGGTGAATAGAACCCGGGGCTTTATTAATTTGAATAGATTTAGGTCGGGTCAGGCTATCAAAAGGCTGAGTAAGTCGTTATATAGTAAGAGTGGAAATAAACGGAGGAAAGCGAAGGGTAAGAATGGATAAACACCGCCGTACCCTATACGCCTTGCTGGGGATTGGTATTGCTGCACTTTG
>DAOUFA010000146.1:0-14424 GCA_034430355.1 Dehalococcoidales bacterium | reverse complement strand
AGCGAACTATTAAGATTTATTACTGCCAGATAGCCACAAATTGTCCATAAAAGTGCCTATTGTCAGTTTACCACTAGAAGCCATTTTTGTCAATACCCTAGCCCAAAAAGTCGCTAAAAGTGGCCAAAAGGGGCACCAGTGGTCGATGTAGAAAGTAGGCTTCCTTATCATACCGAGGAGGTTTATAATATAAAAAAAGAAAAGGCTAATAGATAGGTACAGGAGGATACTATGAGAACAAGGAAATTAGGCGGGACAGGTCTTAACCTGTCAGTTATTGGACTCGGTACCTTTGCCATAGGCGGTGGCAACTGGTCATACGGTTGGGGACCACAGGACGATAGGGAGTCAATAGCTGCTATCTTACGCGCCCTAGACAAGGGGGTTAACTGGATAGACACAGCTCCAATTTACGGCTGCGGTCACTCTGAAGAGATTGTGGGTAAGGCTATAAAAGGCTTAAGCAGTAAGCCCATTATCGCTACCAAATGTGGTCTACACTGCGATAAGGCTGGAGACATAATCTTTCGTTTGAGCCGAGAAAGTATCCGCGCTGAAGTTGAGGCAAGTTTAAGAAGACTGAATATAGATGTCATTGACCTTTATCAAATTCACTGGCCAAATCCGGATAGAGATATTGAGGAGGCGTGGGCTACCATAGGCGAGCTAGTAAAGGAAGGGAAGGTTCGCTATGCTGGCGTATCCAACTTTAATATAGAGCAACTGAAACGCATCCAGTCCATTCATCCGGTAGCCTCCCTCCAACCCCCTTACAGTATGCTTGAACGGGGCATTGAAGACAAAATACTCGATTATTGCCGGGAAAACAATATGGGTGTTATTGTGTATACACCTATGCAGCAGGGTCTGCTCAGCGGAAAGTTCACCAGGGAACGACTCCAGAATCTACCTGCGGGAGACCTCAGGCATCGAGACCCTCACTTTCAGGAACCCCAGTTTAGTGCCAATCTTGAACTGGCTGAAGGCCTATATCCTATTGCCCAGAAGAGTAGCCGAACCGTGGCACAGCTGGCGATAGCCTGGGTCTTGAGGCGGCCCGAGGTAACTGCCGCTATCGTTGGCGCCAGACGTCCCTCTCAGATTGAGGAAACTGTTCTGGCTGGGAACTGGGTACTTTCCGAGGCAGATATTTCAGCCATTGAACAACTAATTGATAAGCGTGAGCGGGCACTCAATCTAGCCTGAACTAGACAACGCTGCCGTCCTCTTGGTCCAGAGGCCGGAAGGACGTCTTTGACTATTCAACAATTTGGAAGATTTAGTATCTTCTCTCTCTTCCCCCGCCGAACCCGCCGCCTCTCCTCCCCCCAGAAGACCAGTTGTCTCTGCTATCGGAACGAGGACGAGCCTCACTAACATTAAGTGTCCGGTCCTTTATCGTTTTTCCGTTGAGACCAGCAATTGCGGCTTTAGCTTCGGATGATGTTGGCATTTCAACGAACCCAAACCCTCTGGGTCGCCCGGTATACTTGTCGGTTATAATGCTTACAGATGTCACCTCTCCAAAAGCCGTAAATTCTTGCCGCAATTCCTCTTCAGTTACCTCATACGATAAGTTCCCCACGTAGATGTTCATAGTAACCCCCTTTGATAAATTGTGTAATAGTGAAGATGACACCACAATTGGAACACTACAGAGGCTTGTCCCGAAAAACGATTGGATGACCTCCCCTATTCACTTTGGCAGTTAGAGCTAAGCCATCCAATACTCAGGCGTTCTGTGGCAATTTACAGAGCAGTAATTGCGATTATTTAACCAAGCATCCAATGACCTGAACCAAAACTACTCTACCTAGCATACTCTGAAGGGGCTCCCTTGTCAAACCATTTTTGTTGTGCGCCACTAGCGGATAGAGGTTAACAAAAGCGAGGTTACAGTATGTTATAACCTTCCGATGCCAGAAAGTGGAGAAGAAAGGAGAGAAGGGCTAGAAGTTCTACCTATTGATACCCCTGGTGGAGCTGGGGGGATTCGAACCCCCTACCTTTTGACTGCCAGTCAAACGTTCTCCCAATTGAACTACAGCCCCACAACTAAATAATAGCAAAAAACGGACTGGCTAGCAATAAACAAGAGCATCGGACTACTATGATTCCACGGCTGTCAAAAGATAGGACTTCAAAGCTAAATGGAGTGCTTCAGGGCTTACCTTCAAGAAGCGCATAGATTCCTTTTAGTCACCTGCCACAGATAGGCATAACGCTCTCTATCAGACATAATAAGCCATCTTATACGAAAACGAAGCTGATTAATATAATTAACTATTCTCACCTTCATAACATATCTCTATCTATCGTGTTGTGCCCGGTTATCATTCCTAGATTAGTTCCTACAAGCTGAGAACACAATTACCCATAAGTTAAATCTTTGTAGGAATTTAGTGCTTAGACGTACTTAACTTGATTTAGAAGGATAACTATTAAGGAAAGCTAACCCAAGAGTAAGACTTAGCTTTTCTTGGATAGCACAGTAAGGTACTGAAGACCCAGGGCAAAAGTAAATCTACTTTCAACAAGAGGAGCGCCTACGATAAGTTGTTGAATCCCTTCAGGGGTTAATTTTATATATTCTTTTTAACCACCAGTTAATGTGCTAACACCCAACTTTGGGGATGCATAAAATATGAGGATACTGTCGCCACAATAAAATACCTGCGAGCTAGCTAGATATTCCTTGACCAAGCATTCAATCGCTTGTTTTCTTAGCGGGTGCCCCAATTCCAGCCAGTTAATGAAGCCAGTTTTTATTGGCTCTCTGATGAAAACCAAATCATAGTTTTCTTTCACTTTTCTAAGACAACCTTCCCTGTCTTGCAAATGATGTAGAACCCCCCACATTACGGCTAATTCCCCTTGAGGCATGGCCTCCTCCAGATTTATGGCCTCAGCTTCGATCCCTCTGCCTCTGGCCTGTCTAACCAGACGCGGGTTAATATCAAAACCTCGGAGCCTTTTTGGCAAGAAAATCTCCTTCAGCAGCACGGTTACCTTTCCATCACCACAACCCAGATCGTCCATCTGTCTATGCTTAAAGTAAGGGGGGATTATTTCTTTGGCAAATTCAAGCTGCTTCCTTATGTGGGAGCCAATAATTATATTATAGCCACTGAATAAATTAGAAAGCTTGCGTATTTTCACTGTAGACTCAATTTCCTTTCCTGCATACGGCACCAACTTCGGTTAGGTGACACCTCTTCATTTTTAAGATTTCTAGGCCACTTGACTCCAACGCTGCTTTAAATTCCGCTTCGGAAATAGCTGTCTCGTCAGGATATATCCACAGGTGCAGTTTCTCGAAAATCCCTCTCCATAATCTATAGGCTAGACTGGGGGTAGGCACTAAGATTACAGCAATCCCATTTGGAGTCAGCAGGTCTCTGTGTAAACAAATCAGCTTTTTCTGCTCCTCAGGGGTATAGTGCTCTAGAAGTCCCTGGGAGTGAACTATATCATATTTCTCACTTAAATCAAGGCTAAATAAATCTTGCAGCAGGAATTCCTTTTCGCATTTAAGACAAGATAGCCTTTTTTGGGTATCTTTAAGCACATTAGGATTGGAATCGACCAGGGTTACTTTATCAACCTGGAACAATTTAGTCATTTGTAAAGTATGATAAGCGGTGCCACAGCCCAGCTCAATTATCTTAATCGGCTCTGTAAAGCTAATCCCACGTAACAAACCTGCGTAAGCTCGCCAAACAGCCCATAAGAGTAGCTGGCTGACTCGAACACGCCTATGATACCTATCCCAATCAGTGGTAACCCTCATATAAACATCCAGATTACGGTTCTGCTTAAACTATCTGTAACCAGCGAAGGAAGATCCCCAAGCCGAGATAACCACAGTAGGCAATGGCCATAGCCTTAACCGTCATGCCCGCCCAGCAGGCAAGGAAGAATTTCCACCAGCGGAAGCGGAGCGTCCCCATACCAATAGCCATCGGCACAAAAAAGGGATTGATTGCCGCTGACATCAAAAAGACAACCAATGTACCTCTTCGCTTGGCTATTTCCATGATTCGAGGTATTCGTGCCCACCTCAGCAGGCGAGATAATAGGCGAGACATCCGAGAAGAAGGAGGTACCTCGTTAGACGAATTATTTGCAAAAGCAAAAACGTTGCTCAACGGGAAAAATTTACTCCCACCACGACCGGTTAAATAAAGGAGTGTTCCACCGATACCCAGTCCCAGCCCACAGGACGCTCCGACCAAGGCGGGATGTAATAGTCCACCGAAGATGAAGGTTACTACCATGTAGGGAAGTGGTATGGGCAAGCTGAAGCCAGATAAGAGACCGACAATGACCAGGCCTAAATAGCCATAATTCTGGAAACGGCTTATTTCCTGCCAGTAATAAATTATAACAACAAAGGCAGCAATGATCCCACCCAGAAACAGGCCGCCAAAGATGTATCTCCCTTTTCTTGAGCTTGTGCTAGCTATCGCCATTGTCAAATAATTCCCTGACTAGGCACCCACATCAGCTTTTTCCCCAACGCTAAAGGTTAAGCCCGCATCGCCAAGGTCAACAATAATCCTGTCACCCTGGCTGAATTCACCTCTAAGTAGCTTGGTTGACAGCGGATTTTCCACATATCGCTCAATAGCTCGCCTCAGTGGTCGTGCCCCATATATTGGGTCATAGCCCTCCTTAGCCAGCCATGATTTAGCGCCTTCGGTTAACTCTACCTCCAGTTTACGGTCAGCCAAACGCTTCTGCAAATCCTTGACCAGTAAATCAACAATGCTCCTCAATTGCTTCTGAGTTAGCTCATGGAAAACTATGATCTCATCCAGGCGGTTAAGGAATTCAGGGCGGAACATCTTTTTTACCTCACCCATCACCTTTTCCTTCATCGCCTCATAGCTCTGCTTTGCCGCCCTGGCTCCACCTTTGGCGGCGGCAAAACCAACGCCTGCCTCCCGCTTGATGAGTTCAACACCGGCGTTACTGGTCATAATAACTATAGTATTCTTAAAATCTACCGTCCGCCCGTGACCATCGGTTAACCGCCCGTCATCCAGAACCTGAAGCAGGCTATTAAACACCTCAGGGTGAGCCTTTTCAATCTCATCCAGCAGGATTACCCGATAGGGGCGCCGCCTCACCGCCTCAGTAAGTTGCCCACCTTCCTCATAGCCAACATAGCCCGGCGGGGCACCGATAAGACGTGATACGGTGTGCTTCTCTTGATACTCTGACATATCCAGACGCACCATAGTGTTCTCATCATCAAACAAGAACTGGGCTAAGGTGCGAGCCAGCTCGGTCTTGCCCACGCCGGTTGGACCGAGGAACATAAAGCTGCCAATCGGTCGCTTTGGGTCCTTGAGCCCGGCTCGGCTTCTTCTAATAGCTTCACAGATAACAGTAACCGCCTCTTCCTGATTTACCAATCGCTCGTGAATCCGCTCCTCCATATGAAGCAGCTTCTCCGCCTCACCCTCCAGCATCTGGGATACCGGGATGCCTGTCCAGTTAGAGATTAACTGGGCAATGTCTTCCTCATCAACCACACTGTCAATCTTCTCCTGCCCAAGCCAATTGCTCTTAGCCTGGTTATACTCATTCTCCAGACGTAACCTTTCACTCTTGAGCTTGGCGGCCTGCTCATAATCCTGCCGCTGTGAGACAGCTTCCTCCTCATTGGTTAATTGCTTGAGGCGCTGCTCCAACGATTTAACCTCTGGCGGTGCGCTCTCAGTATCAATATGCAACTTGCTGGCGGCTTCATCAATAAGGTCAATAGCCTTATCGGGCAGATACCTGTCGGAAATATAGCGCTTACTCAACCGAGCTGCCGCCTCCAGAGCCTCGTCACTGATTTTAATCTTGTGGTGAGCTTCATACCGGGGACGAAGCCCGCGCAGCATCTCAATAGTAGCCTCAATACTAGGTTCACCGACAAACACCGGCTGAAGGCGCCGCTCCAGAGCTTTATCCTTCTCAATAAATTTACGGTATTCATCAAGAGTGGTTGCCCCAATACACTGTAGCTCACCATGAGCCAATGCCGGCTTGAGCATATTACTGGCATCAATAGCCCCCTCAGCCGCTCCAGCCCCAACTACAGTATGAAACTCGTCAATAAACAATATAACCTCACCCTGGGCCTGGCGGACCTCATCCATAACCGCCTTAAGCCGCTCCTCAAATTCGCCACGGAACTTGCTCCCGGCTACCAGAGCCCCCATATCCAAAGCTATTATTCGACGCCCTTTAAGCGAATCGGGAACGTCGTCAGCCGCAATCTTCTGAGCCAATCCCTCAGCAATGGCGGTTTTACCCACCCCGGCATCGCCAACAATCACCGGGTTATTCTTGGTACGCCGGCTAAGTATCTGCGTCACCCGTCTAATCTCCTCATCCCGACCGATAACCGGGTCGAGCTTACCCAGACGAGCAAACTCGGTGAGGTCACGCCCATACTTCTCCAGGGAGCGATACTTACTCTCGGCTCTAGCATCGGTGACCCGATGACCACCACGGAGCTTCTGCAGGGCAGAATATACCTTCTCCTGGTCAATACCAAAGCGCTGAAGAATAGCCGCCGCCTCACCCTTCCCATCCCCGGCTATGGCAATCAGCAGGTGCTCGGTACCAATAAACTCATCCTTAAGCCGGTCAGCCTCATTGCTTGCCCTTTCTATTAGCTGGGCAATGCGTGGCGTAGCATAAATCTGTGCCGTCTCATAAGCAATGCGAGGAGTTCTGTCCAGAGCAGCCTCAACCTCCTGCCTCACTGCCTCAACCTCAACCCCGAGTTCCCTCAAGATATCACCAACCAGCCCCTTCTCCTGCTGGAGCAATGCCAGCAAGATATGCTCCACATCCCACTGGCTGTGGTGATACTGACGGACTAGCTCTTGGGAAGCAGCCAATGCCTCCTGTGCCTGCTCAGTAAATCTCCCCTGCCTCATAAGTTATTCATCCCCCTAATCTCTTCAGCTTTGATTCCAGTTCTTCGGTACGAGTTTATTATGCCAATTCTCTCATCATAGCACAAGCGGTGAGCTCGAAGACCAAACATTCTAACAGCTACACTTGCTACATAATAACAATTTTTGTTAAAATATGCCATAGTACTTACGCTTAGGGGGTCTCTCAGCTGGCTCATATCAATTTCCCCTAAAATAGCTTTAGCACTTGACAATTAATCTTTATCCGATTATATTTAATTTATAGGAAAGTTTTGCCTCTATTCCCCCTAAACAGAAGTTGCTTTATTGAAACCTTGGCCGATTTCTAAAAACCTTTGATTTTCCC
The DNA here is from genome assembly GCA_034430355.1 of Dehalococcoidales bacterium. Classification (GTDB taxonomy): domain Bacteria; phylum Chloroflexota; class Dehalococcoidia; order Dehalococcoidales; family E44-bin46; genus E44-bin46. The sequence continues at coordinate 7,134 of DAOUFA010000146.1, read as the reverse complement.
AGATGGCAAAGTATATTTTTATTACTGGTGGCGTAGTTAGTTCAGTAGGCAAGGGTATCACCGTTGCTTCTATTGGTACTATCCTCAAGAGTCGTCAAATCACGGTCTCGGTTCAGAAGCTTGACCCCTACCTTAATGTTGACCCGGGAACGATGTCACCCTATCAGCATGGTGAGGTATTTGTTACTCAGGATGGGGCTGAGACTGACCTTGATTTAGGCAACTATGAGCGTTTCATTGATGTTAACCTTACTGCCGAGTCCAATGTTACCACGGGGCAAATCTATAGCGCGGTTATTGCTAAGGAGAGGCGGGGGGATTTCCTGGGGGGTACCATCCAGGTAGTGCCTCATGTTACCACCGAGATAAAGGAGCAGTTTAAGAAATTAGCCGAGAAATCTAAGGCTAGGGTAGTTATTATAGAGGTGGGTGGTACGGTAGGCGATATTGAGGGGCAGCCCTTCCTGGAAGCTATCAGGCAAATGCGAAATGACGTCGGGCGGGATAATGTGCTCTATGTCCATGTTACCCTCCTCCCTTACCTCACCTCCACCCAGGAGCTAAAGACCAAGCCCACCCAGCACAGCGTTAATGAGCTACGGCGCATCGGTGTCCAGCCTGACATTATTATATGCCGCAGTGACTACCCTATCTCAGAAGGAATACGGGACAAAATATCCCTGTTCTGCGATGTTGACCGGAAGGCTGTCATTCCCCTGCCCACAGTAGACACCATCTATGAGGTGCCACTGCTTCTGGAGGAGGAAGGACTGGGGCAACTAGTGGTGAACAAACTCGGTCTCAAAGCCCGCAAGCCAGATTTAAGCCAGTGGCAGGAACTGGTCAGGCGAATTAAGGGACCCCTTGAGCCGGTTAACATTGCTCTGGTGGGCAAGTATGTTGAATTACAAGATGCCTACTTCTCAGTTCGCGAGGCATTATGTCACGCTGCCTTCTACCACAATAGATGTCTTGACCTGCACTGGGTTCACTCTGAGGAGCTAGAGAAGGATGGCACCGATACTCTACTGCGCTCAGCCCAGGGCATCATAGTCCCCGGCGGATTTGGCGTCAGGGGTATTGAGGGCATGGTCAAAGCCGCCAGTTATGCCCGAAACAACGAAATCCCCTACCTTGGGCTATGCCTGGGGATGCATGTTATGGTAATTGAGTTGGCTCGTTACGCCGTGGGCTCAACTGAGCCTAACTCCGCTGAGTTTGATGCTTCCACCCCCTACCCTGTCATTGACCTTCTCCCCGAACAGAAAGCAATAGAAAATAAGGGAGGCACTATGCGCCTGGGTAACTACCCCTGTCAACTGGTAGATGGCAGCCGTGCCGCTAAAGCCTACGGACAGAGCCTAGTCTATGAGCGCCATAGACACCGCTTTGAATTTAATAATGAGTTCCGTGATATACTACAGAAAGCAGGCATGATTTATAGCGGATTATCCCCTGACGGCAGACTGGTAGAACTGTGCGAGCTAGCCAATCATCCGTGGATGGTGAGTTGCCAGTTCCACCCTGAATTTGGCTCTCGCCCCGGTCGCCCCCACCCTCTATTCCGCGATTTCATCGGCGTGGCTAAGGATATATTACGGGAAGGGGCTCAACCGTCACTCCCCCTTTCCCCTTAATTAAAGGGCGAAAAATTAAAGTCAGATAGCGAGGACTAAATGCGTATCTTCCTAGACACCGCCAATATTGACCAAATCAAGCAAGCGGCTAAGCTGGGCATTATCAGCGGGGTTACCACTAACCCCAGCCTGATGTCCAAGGAGTCACCGGCTGACTACGAAGCTGCCGTCAAGGAAGTTTGCTCCATCATCCCGGGACCGGTTTCGGCTGAGGTATTGGTCGAGGAGGCGGGGCAAATGATTGAGCAGGCACGACGCATCTCCACCTGGGCGCCTAATGTCGTGGTTAAAATCCCGGCTACCACTGCCGGGCTGGAGGCGACATCAGTCCTGGCTAAAGACAATATAAAGATAAACTTTACCCTGTGCTTCTCACTGAATCAAGCTCTGTTGGGAGCCCTGGCTGGCGCTACCTATGTTAGCCCCTTCGTGGGCAGACTGGATGACATCGGCCACGATGGCATGCAGGTAGTCAGAGATATTGTTGATGTATTTAAACACTATGAGCTCCCCACCCAGGTGATTGCGGCTAGTATTCGTCACCCTCGGCATTGTGTGGCGGCGGCTAAGGCAGGAGCTCATATTGCCACTGTTCCCTATAAGGTACTAATGCAGATGATACACCACCCACTTACTGATATCGGCGTTACCCGCTTCCTTAGCGACTGGCAACGCGTCTCACAACAGGGGGGTTGACCAACAAAAACTAGGGGGAAGGTTACATTATGAACATTACTGAATTAGGAAACAAGAGTCGAGATGAGTTGATTGAGCTGGCTAAGGAAATGGGTATCTCCAGCTATACCAACCTCAAGAAGCAAGACATCGTCATGCGCTTGCTCCAGGCACATACTGAGCAACAGGGTAACATCTTCTGCAGTGGTATCCTAGAGATTATGAATGACGGCTACGGCTTCCTGAGACAACAGACCCTGCTGCCCGGCTCAAATGATATCTATGTCTCCCAATCTCAGATCCGCCGCTTTAGCCTTCGCAGTGGCGATATGGTTGCTGGTCAGGGCAGGCCAGCCAAAGGTGGTGAGAGATACTACAGCTTGCTCCGGGTAGAGGCAATCAATGATATCAACCCTGAGCTAGCCAAATCCCGACCCCGCTTCACCTCACTTACCCCCACCTTCCCCGACAAATTGATTAACCTGGAGACCTCAAGCAATGACCTATCCACCCGCCTGGTGAACCTCATCGCCCCAATTGGTCGAGGGCAACGGGGCTTAATTGTGTCACCCCCCAAAGCTGGTAAGACAATATTGCTCAAAGCCATAGCCAATGCCGCCACCGCTAACTATAATGACATTCACCTTATGGTGTGCCTTATTGGTGAGCGACCGGAGGAGGTTACTGATATGAAGCGCTCAGTCAAAGGTGATGTGATAAGCGCCACCTTTGATGAGCCAGTAGAGAATCATACCCGCGTCGCCGAGTTAGCCCTGGAGACAGCCAAGCGACTGGTAGAAAGTGGTAAGGATGTGCTCATCCTCCTTGATGGCATTACCCGTCTCACCCGGTCATACAATCTGGCTGTGCCCTCCAGCGGTCGCACCCTATCCGGCGGTATTGACCCGGCTGCCCTTCACCCAGCCAAGCGCTTCTTTGGTGCTGCCCGCAATGTGGATGAGGGTGGTAGCTTGACTATCATCGCTACCTGCCTTATTGATACCGGCAGCCGCATGGACGACCTCATCTATGAGGAGTTCAAGGGAACGGGCAATATGGAGCTCCACCTCGACCGCCGATTAGCGGAGCGCCGAATCTTCCCCGCCATGGATATTCAGCGCAGCGGCACCAGGCGAGAGGAACTACTCCTGGGCGAAGATACGGTAAAGCAAGTTTGGCTACTGCGGCGCATGGTGTCTATGATTGCCGCTGACTCGGTCAACTTTACTGAAACTACCGGACGAATCCTCGACCGCCTGCGCAAGACAAAGACCAACGCCGAGTTCCTGGCTAGCCTCAGTAAGGAAATATAGGAAACAATTTCCCTCGCTTGACAAGTTAGTATTCTGTGCTATAGTAATGTGGATTATTGACCCCATTAGACTTCCTACCGGGTTGATATGGTATAGTGTATCTAGGGAAAGAGGTGATACCATAGCCAAATCCCTGACGGGATACCAAAATCTTGATTTCTGTCCATTAGTCCCCAAGGGGAAAACTAATAAAAGTCTATGGCAAACTAAAAAGTAACCTTCTTCTCCACAGAAACAAGGGGCAGTAGGTTATATCTTTATTTGTGGAGAAGAAAACTATATTTTGAAGGAGATTAAAGGTCGTTGAACAGGCAGATATTTAAAATACTGGGTGTAGCCATAACCCTGGGGATTGTGTTGAGCCTGGTATTTGCCAGCCTTCCGCTTAATGCCGCCGAGGAGAAGATAAATGAGTGGCAAACCTTTGCCTATCCCGATGCTGGCTCGGCTGGCGACTGGTTCAGGCAGGGTGCTGCCGAGGATGACGAGCTTATATTCAATATAGGTCCTATGGCTCAGGCTATTAATGGCAACCTGTACGCCTATGTCCATACCGGTGATAAGCCGAGTGATTATCGGCTGTTCAAGTCCGAGGATAGTGGTCGCACCTGGGCAGCCACCGGCTATGAAGAGCTAGACCTAGAGCCGGGTACTCCAGACACTATTGAACCGCCGGGAGCTATAGTTGATATACTCGGCTCCAGCATTGATGGGGATACCCTGTATGTCACCGACGGCAACTATGTTTACAAGTCAACTGACGGCGGTGCTACCTTTGATTTTACCGCCAGGGATTCCCTTGAGACGGCTTTGTTTGAACTTTGCGGGTGCACCATTGATAACGAACCCATTACCTGTATTGATGTTGGCTATGATGCCGACGACAACCCCTTTGTCTTCATTGGTACCAAGCAAGGCGTTAATAGACCCTCAATCAGCGGCTGTCCAACGGGCACCTTCCCACCTACCGTACTATGGATAGGTGAAGCCGGATATCCAGCTACCTGGACAGACCTGGACCTAGGTTGCTACGGCACCGGTGATTACGGTGCTTACTCTATAGGCTGCGCTCCCGACTTTGCTGACAGCAAGAAGACATTTGTTGTCGTCAGCAACACGAGCCAGACTCATGTCATCAGCACCATAGGTGTTACCTGTAGCTGGACTGAGGTGGCTGAGCTGGTGTGGAACTGTGTCCCCGACAATCATTTTGACATTGATGCTGCCTCCAGGATTGCCTTCCCTGATGACTGGAAGGACACCCAGAGCCTGTTTGTCGGCGTCGTTGGTCATACATTCGGTGGCGATGTCTACCTGGTAACCCCTGAACGGGCTATTGACCTCAATGTTAGGGGCATTAGTCTCGGCTGTAAAGGCTTGAAGTACGCCAATATTATCAGCCTGGATATTGAGGGCGACACCAATGAGGCGTCATTGATAGCCGGGGCTTACGATAATTATGACGACCAAGACCCGACCAACGTCTACTGCAGCACTGATGGCGGCTGGAGCTGGGATGAAAGCGTCAAAGACCCGACCGGTGACGGTATAACCTATGTATTGTGGTATGCTGATTCAGCGCTGGCAGCAACCAGCGGTTATGAATGCGCGGTATCGCTCTGCTGCGGCAAGGAGTTCCCCTGCCAATTCTGGAAACAGATTTCACTGATTAGCACCGATATCCACAGCGTGATTTACGGTGACCACTCGCCGGGATACCTCTCCGATGAATCCCACACCCTGTTCATGCTAACTGAACGCAGTGGCACCCAGAGCCTGTTTAGGTATGATGGCACCTACTGGGAAAGGGTCTTCTGTAGCACCTTAGTCGACCATGATTACCCCCAAGCTTTCCAGATGGTGCTGGTGTCTCCCGATTTCCTGACCACCAACGCCGTATTGGTGGGTAACAGCGGTTTTGAAATCTGGAGGTCACAGGATGCCGGTTGCAGCTGGGACATGTTTACCTTCCCCTGCTATCCAAAACCATATATTTCGGCAGCGGTGGTAATAGACAAGGATACCGTCATTACCGGTGGCGCTGGTCCTGATGCCGGATGGGTCTACAAGACGGAAAGTCATGGCTCCCGACCCTGGAATAAATACGAGGTAGCCGGGGCTGGCGATGCCAAGTCATTTGCTCTGGAGCCAGGCTATGAGAACCCGGGTAGCATCCTGCTTGGTGATAGCCAGTCTCAGGTCTTCATCTCCGAGGACGGCAGCGAAACCTGGGATTTGGTTGGCGCGGCTATCGTTAAGCCAGATGGTTACGATACCTCGGTTGTCTTTGACCCTGGCTATGCCACTAATCATACCATCTACGCTGCTACCGGAAATGTCATCGCCCGCTGTGTTATTAACCCCGGTGAGTACTGGGCCGACCAGGTGTGGGAGGATATTGGTAAGGCAACTATTGCCGGGACCGGTGATGTTTACCGGGGCATAGTGGCTGCCGGCGACACCACCCTCTATGTCAGTGACAGGGCAACAGTAGCCGATGCGTCTCCCCCGACCGGTATTGACAATGGCGGTGTGTTGCGCTCGCTTAACCCCGACGCCGAGGATGCGGCTGATGTCGTCTTCGAGCGAATAGCCAGCGGGCTTACTGTAGATAAAACAGAGCTAAGTGGTCTGCTGCTGACCACTGACGTCAGCGACGAGGGCTGCGCCGAGAATATCCTCTGGGCTCTTGATTTAGTGACGCCAACACCAGAGTATGACGGTGGTCAAATCGTATGGATTTATGAGGATACCCTAGCGGCACCGGTCGTCCTGGAAAGACCGGCTGACGGTCAGAAGCTGATGCAAACCGACCGGGCTACCCTTAGCTGGAGAGAGCTCTGCGGGGCGGAATGCTATGAGGTATGGCTCTTCCGCTACTGTCCCGAGTGCCCTGAGGAAAAGATTAAGGTACCCCTTGAGTTTACCTGCCCGGCTGATGACGCCGAGTGTACTACCGCCGAAACCTGCCTTATCGTTGGACCGGGAGACTTTGGACCCGAAGACGGCCTGGAAGCGGGCACAACCTACTACTGGCAGGTAAGGGTGTGTCAAAGTCACCCGACACTGAGCAAGTGGTCAGAGGAAAGGACATTCACCACCGCCCTGGTGGCTGTGCCTGAACTCTGCTCGCCAGAATGCGGCGGTAAAGATATTATCCTTGCCCCCAACTTCTCCTGGACTGAGGTTCCCGAGGTTACCAGCTACGACATTGAGCTAGCCACCACCGAGGCCTTCACCGCCGGTGTGGTTAGGGGGTCGTCAACGGTCAATGCCTGGGTGGCTCCTGAACCCCTGGACTACGCCACAACCTACTACTGGAGGGTAAGAGCCAAAAGGGAGGATATCTACTCTGACTGGAGGGTATGTATCTTCACCACCATGGAGGAACCGGTAGAGGCGGCACCACCGGAGGTAGTTGAACCACCACCATTAGTCAACATACCACCGGGGGAAGAGGCAATCCCGCCCTGGGTATACGCCATAATTGGTGTTGGGGCTGCCCTGGC
>DAOUFA010000145.1:0-17769 GCA_034430355.1 Dehalococcoidales bacterium | reverse complement strand
GCCGAAGAGGAAAGTAAAGCCCTGGCAGAAGAAACCGCTATTGGAGAAGAAACAGTGATTAGGACATATTTTAATCATAGGGCAGCCATCTGGGATGAAACCAGCTCGGAAGTGGATACAACCAAGCTAGAGCAGATGGTTGAGCGCCTGAATATTGAGCCCGGGTCTACAGTACTTGATGTCGGCAGTGGGACCGGGGTATTCATCCCCTTTCTATTAAGCCGGATTGGAAGTCAGGGACGATTAGTGGCTCTGGACTTTGCTGAGGAAATGTTAAACCGAGCCCGGGCTAAAGGCTTTAACGGATATATTGACTACCTTCATGCCGATGTAACCAGTATCCCTTTGCTTGAGGAGGTCTTTGATGTGGTGGTGTGCTACTCCAGCTTTCCCCACTTTCAGGACAAGCCCAGAGCCCTGGCTGAAATTAACCGGGTAACCAAAAGCGGTGGTAGACTGTTGATCTGCCACACCTCAAGCCGGGCTATAATTAATGAGTTTCACCGCCAAATCCCAGCCGTGGGCAACGATACTATTCCTGACGAGCCTGAGATGCGATTTATGCTGTCAATGGCTGGGTTTGCTGATATTAAGATAGAGGACGGTAGCCAGAGTTATCTGGCCAGTGCCAGGAAGCCATAAGCTGGTTCAACTTCTATATTAGCTTAAGGTTCTGGGGCTCAAGCTCAAGGCTGATGTCCAGAGCTTTAGCCGAGTGGGTGAGGGCACCGACGGAGATAAAATCAACCCCGACCATAGCTACCGTGCCGACATTGGTCAGGGTAATACCCCCTGAGGCTTCAATCTGAACCTGGCTGGGAACCGAGTCCACTACCCGGCGCATTTCATTGGGGCTCATGTTATCCAGCATGATGATATCCGCCCCGGCCTCAGCGGCGTCCAGGGCTTCCTGAATATTGCTGGCTTCAACCTCAACCTTTACCCCCTGGGGGGCATTCTGCTTAGCCTTGGCGACAATATCCTTGATATTCATGCCCAGGGCGCGTAGTGCCGCCAGGTGGTTATCCTTAATCAGGATACCGTCACCCAGATGGAAGCGGTGGTTTTGTCCGCCGCCGATGCGCACCGCGTACTTTTCCAGCCGCCTGAGACCGGGGGTGGTCTTGCGGGTATCGGTAATTTTGACCTTAAGCCCTTTGGTTTTGGCTATGAATTGGGCTGTCAGTGAGGCAATACCACTGAGCCTCTGGAGGAAATTGAGGGCTACCCGCTCGGCTTTGAGGATGCTTATGACATTACCGAAGATGGTGGCGACTATGTCTCCGGGTTTAACCCTGGTTCCGTCTTTAATCAGCAGCTCAATCTTAAGTGACGGGTCAACCCTGAGGAATACCCTCCCGGCAACTTCGCCACCGGCTATTATCCCTCCTGCCTTAGCCAGTATGGATGCCTTCCCCTGGAGCTCAGGTGGTATTAGCCCCTGGCTGGTAATATCACCGTGGCTTATATCCTCAGCCAGAGCAATGTCAATAATGCTATCAATCTGTTCATTAGATAGTTGGAATTTATCTATCAACCTCACCCCCTGTATCCCCCTCTCCTTCAAAGGAGAGGGGGAGGGATTATTTTTAGAGGGGCTTCGCCTCTCTTTGACTCTCCTTTAACTAACTGCAAGCATGCGGTCGACGGCTTGTCTGGCTTTCAGTCTTACCTCTTTGGGGACGGTTACTATATTCTGCCTTAATTCCATGGTTCGTGCCACTATTTCCAGGGTTGTCTTCTTCATATCGGTGCAGATTTGACCGTTGGAGATTAGGTAGAAGGACTTTTCTGGATTCCCCTGGCGTAATCCATGAAGTATGCCTTCCTCGGTGCCAATAATGAAGCTGTTATGTGAAGATGCCTTGGCATAGCGGAGCATCTGTGAGGTACTGAGGGCAGCGTCAGCCAGGGCTACCACTTCAGGTCGGCACTCAGGGTGGACCAATACCCGGGCATCAGGGTGAAGCCTTTTTGCCATCCTGACCTGCTCGGGCTTAATGCGGTGGTGAACATAGCAAAATCCGGGGTAAAGGATAACATTCTTTTTAGTCTGGGTTGAAATGAAGTGCCCGAGGTTCTGGTCAGGGACAAAGAGTATGTCATTATTGGCTACTGATTCTACCACCTTGACACCATTAGCCGAGGTGCAGCAAATATCACTTTCCGCCTTGACCTCGGCTGATGAATTGACATAGGTGACGACTGCTGCCCTGGGGTATCTTTGCTTCCATTGTCTTAAATCATTAATATTAATCATATCGGCTAGTGGGCAGCCAGCGCTACCTTCTGACAGCAGGACAGGGCGGGCAGGGTTGAGGATGGCGGCGGTTTCCGCCATAAAACGCACGCCGCAGAAGACGATTGTCTGGGCATCTACCTCAACGCATTGGCGGGCTAGCTCCAGGGAGTCGCCGACAAAGTCAGCGATATCCTGAACCTCGGGTCGCTGATAATTATGGGCGACAATGACCGCGCCTAGCTCCCTTTTTAGTTCGGCTATCTTTTCTTTGATTTCGTTGAAATTGCTCATTTATAGTAATTTACCCTGTAGTGACCAGGGGCTGGTTTTCTCAATTCTGATTGTTACCAGCTGCCCCAGACAGTCATTGGTGTCACTAAAGAATACCAGTTTACCGGTTCGGGTTCGCCCTTGCCACTTGCCTTTTTTTCTGCCGTCTACCAGGACCTCAACCGTCTGGCCTAATAGCTGGCGGTTAATTTCAGCGGCAATTCTCGCCTGAAGTTGCTCAATCTTATTTAGTCGCTCCCGTTTCTCAGCTAGGGGGATATTATCCTCAAATTTTCTGGCGGCAATAGTCCCCGGTCTGGGTGAATAGGCGGCGACATGAACGGTATCAAACCTTAGCTCGGAGAGCAAGTTAAAGGTCTGCTGGAACTGCTCTTCGGTTTCTGATGGGAAGCCGACAATGACATCGGTGCTCAGGGCTACCCCCGGTATCTGGCTTCGTATTTGTGCTACAAGGTGGCGATAATCGTCTATGGTATAGCCCCGTCTCATTGCTTTCAGGATTTCATTGCTGCCTGACTGAACGGGGAGGCTAATTAGCTCACAGACTTTATCCCCACGGGCTACTGCCTCAATCAGCCCGGGGCTCATGTCCTTGGGGTGGTTAGTCAGGAAGCGTATGCGGGCTAATCCATCTATAGCATTTAGCTCAATTAGTAAGTCAGCTAGGCTGGGCTGGTGGGGCAGGTCATGCCCGTATGAGTCCACATTTTGTCCCAGCAGGGTTACCTCTCTTACGCCGCGACGCACCAGCTCTTTGACCTCGCTGACTATTTCGGCTAGCGGGCGGCTCCTTTCTCGCCCCCGGCGGTAGGGGACAATGCAGTAGGAGCAGAAGTTATCACAACCCTGGATAATGGGCACGAAGGTGGTTGGTGAGGGATGTAAGGGTGTTATGGTGTGAAGGTTACCCTGTTTTTCCAGCCATGGAGGATATTCTCCCGGCTGGAAAAAGTAGTCAACGTGGGGGAAGCTTTGCCTGAGCTGGTCAAGCTTGGAGTTAACCAGGCAGCCGGTAACCGCCAGGGTTAAGTTGGGGCGTGACCTTTTTAGTGGTTTAAGGGCGTTGAGCTTGTTAATGACCCGGTTCTCGGCACTCTGGCGCACCACGCAGCTATTAAGCACGATTAAATCGGCCTCGTCAGCGGTAGCTGTCGCCTGATGCCCTAGTTGCTCCAGGTAGCTGCCCAGTCGCTCCGATTCCGCCTTATTCATCTGACAGCCGATTGTCCAGATATAGTATTGAAGCATAGTCTTCCGCCGTATTGTTAAAATATAAGCCCCTTGTCAATGGGCACATTACTTTCGCTGGCGGAGGGGGTGGGATTTGAACCCACGACCCCGGTTTCCCAGGGTAAGCGCTTAGCAGGCGCCCGCACTAGACCACTATGCGACCCCTCCTCAATTCTGTGGAGCCGGTATTAGTTTATTTAAAATAATTTTATCACATTTGGCTGTATTTTATAAATAACCCTGCCCTATGCTATGATTTGTCCGTACCAATATGGAGATTAATGTTTTAATTGAGCCCGGGGTTGAGGGGTGCCCTGAGGTGAGCTGGCTGCGGAGCATAGCTGAGCAAGTCCTGCTTGCCCAGGAGGTTAGCTCTAGCGCCGAGCTGGGTCTGGTTATTGCCAGTCAGGAAAGGGTGCGGGAGCTAAATCGGAGCTACCTGGGCAGGGACGAGCCCACCGATGTGCTAGCCTTTTCTATGCTACCGGCTGGGGGAGACCTGCCTCCTTTTGTTCCACCCCCTGACGGGGTGTTACACCTTGGTGAAGTGATTATTTCCTACCCTCAAGCGGTGATACAGGCTGAGGAGCACGGACATTCGGTGAAAAGGGAGGTAGCTATTCTTATCATTCATGGTGTGCTTCACCTCCTGGGATATAGCGATGATAAGCCTGAACTGAAGCGCCTTATGTCAGCCAGGGAGAAGGAGATCCTGAGCTATATTGAAAATACACTACAGGGGGAATAACCGTGGCCGAAAGGTTAATGCTTGAAGGGTTCAAACCATTTGTCGGGAAACACTGTGAGACCACTGCTTTGAAGAGGGTGCTGGACTATCATGGGCTTTCCTTGTCGGAGGAGATGCTTTTGGGATTAGGTGGGGGAATCGGCTTTATCTACTGGTATGTGAAGATGATGCCCAGCCCGTTTGTCGGGGGGCGTTATGGAAAAGGCACCGATTTCCCGACCAATATCTGCCGCCGAATTGGGGCTGGTGTGACGGTTAGCGAAACCTCCAGTTCTAAAAGGGGATATGAGGAGCTGAAGGCACTACTTGGTGGTGGTGAGCCGGCGGTTGTTTATGGAGATATGGCTTACCTGCCTTATTTCGCCATTCCTGAGGTGGCTCACTTTGGCGGGCATGTTTTCGTCGTCTTTGGTCTGGATGAGGCAAGGGATGAGGTTTATATCTATGACCGGGGGAGAAACCCGGTAATGGTAAGTATTGCCGATTTAGCCAGGGCACGAGGCTCAAAATTTCCTCCCTTCCCGCCTAAACATAGGTTGCTGAAGATAAGTTATCCTTCGGCAGTGGTCGACTTGGCACCAGGCATTAAGCAAAGCATTCGGGAGTGCTGTCAGGGTATGCTGAAGCCGCCGATAAAAAACATTGGACTTTCGGGGATGGAAAAGTGGTCAAAGCTGGTGGTGAAGTGGCCCGAGCAGTTTAAGGGAATCAATCTATTGGGGGCGCTGATAAATGGTTTTATCTATATAGAGACGGGCGGTACCGGTGGCAGCGCCTTCCGCTCAATGTATGCCCGGTTTCTGGAAGAAGCCAGCTCGGTTATAGACCAGCCAGCCCTGAGAGAAGTAGCCGAAATGATGCGGGAATCGGCGGCGGTCTGGAGTGAGATTGCCGCGGGGTTAATGCCTGATTCCTGGCCCAATCTTAAACGGATGAGGGAGCTAATGTGGGAAAAGGACCGGCTCTTTGAAGAGCAGGGTCCAGGTGCCTTAGAAGAAATGACGAAGATTAATGTAGAGTTAGATAACTTGATGGGGCAGGCGGTAAAAGATTTAGGGAAAACTCCCGAATTTCTATCTGATGTGCAGCCAAGTATTGTAAAATGCCTTCAAATAGAGAGGAAGGCATTTGAGGCATTAAGCACCATTATTTAGTGGAGGGTTTGGTTGAAGGTTCTTGGTATTGCTGGTAGTCCGCGGCGGGGTGGTAACACTGACCTATTGTTGACTGAGGTTATGAGGGGTGCTGCCAGCCGAGGGGCTGAGGTCAAAACTATTATCCTTAACGACCTAACTATTGCTCCCTGTCAGCACTGCGATGCTTGTCTGGAGGCAGGCAGGTGCCAGGTGGAAGATGACATGCAGATGGTTTACCGGGAGCTGGAGTGGGCAGACCGATTAGTTCTGGCTTCGCCGATACATTTTATGGGGCTAACGGCTCAGGCCAAGGCAATGGTTGACCGCTGCCAGGCATTATGGGCACGCAAGTATATACTAAAGACGCCACCGCTGGGCAATAGGCGAGAGAGAAAGGGATTATTTGTTTCGGTGGGTGGCAGAAGGGTGTCCAATGGGTTTGAGCCAGCGCTGGCTACGGTAAAGAGCCTGTTCAAAGTCCTGGATATTACCTATGCCGGTGAATTGGTATTCCCCGGGGTGGATGAGAAAGGGGAAATAAATAAAAAGCCTGACGCTTTACGTCAGGCTTTTCTCGCCGGGCAAAAATTATTGGATTAGGCTAATTATTTGGTTGTTTTCTCTTTTTCGGTTGCTTGCTTTCCCAATACAATTGCCAGCAGTTTTTCCTCGGAGGTCTCGTGGGGAGCAAGTTCGGCGACAATCTGCCCGTGGCGCATGACCAAGATTCGGTCAGAAGCCCTCATAATTTCCCTCAAGTCCGAGGAAAGAAGTAACACACCAATTCCTTCCCTGGCCAGTTGGGTTATTACGTCGTAGATTTCCTCGCGTGCCCCGACATCAACGCCCCGTGTTGGCTCATCCAGCATCAACAGTTGCGCTTGAGTGGCAAGCCACTTTCCTACTACCACTTTCTGCTGGTTGCCACCACTAAGGAGCTTGACCAACCTGCCGGGTTCAGGTGGACGGAGAACAACAGTCTTGATGACACCCCGAACCAGCTCTAACACCCTTCTGCCTACTACCACAAACCGCCTGGTTACCCGGTTTAACGCTGGTAAGGTTATGTTAAAACTGACGGATTGCTCAGCTATCATCCCTTCACTGTGACGGTCCTCGGTGACAAATCCGATACCCATTTTCTTGGCTTTACCGGGGGTAAGGGATTTGATATCTACCTCTTCACCGTTAAATATATATTTCCCGGTTATAGGAATGGTTTTAGGTAAAGCACCAAAGAGGGCTTTGCCCAGCTCAGTTTTGCCGGCGCCTAAAAGCCCAGCCACGCCGACAATTTCCTTTTTCCCGACCGTCAGGTTAATGTCAGAGAACAAGCCTTTGGCCTCAAGGTTGTGAAGCTCAAGTATATTTTCTGATGGTTTGGCGTACTTGCTGGGTTCTCGGTGAATCTCAGCGGCAATTTTCTTTCCGGTCATCCTTTCCATAAGGGTACCGGGTGTTATTTTATCGGTCTTGTCGGTGGAGACAATAACCCCGTCTCTGATAACGGTGACCCGGTCGGTAATCTCAAAGACCTCATCCAATTTGTGACTTATATATACGATTGCCATACCCTTATCGCGCAAGCTTCTAATGAGGCCGAATAAATCTCGGATTTCGTCATGGGATAGAGCGGAGGTTGGCTCGTCCATGACAAAGACCACCGGGTTATAGGAAAGTGCCCGGGCAATTTCAACCTCCTGCTGGTCAGCTACCTTAAGGTCGGTTATTAAAGCCCGAGGGGAAACCTCGCTGCCTAGCATCTCCAGTAGTTTTGTTGATTCCTCATACGCCTTACCCCGTCGTATCATGCCTCGCCTTGAAGGCAACCTGCCCATGAAAATGTTTTCGGCTACGCTGAGATACTGTACCAGCCCAAACTCCTGATAAACCATGGAGACGTGTTGACGTTGGGCTTCGGCAGGGCTATGAAAGCTAACCTCGTGAGCACCGACAATATACCTGCCACTGTCAGGGCGATGGACGCCCATTAAGGTTTTCATCAGCACGCTTTTACCGGCGCCATTTTCGCCCACCAGACCATGGACTTCGCCTTTATATACTTCAAAATCCACGTCCTTTAGTACCTTTACCCCGCCAAAGGACTTATTAACCCCGGTCATTTGTAAAGTAACTTCGGCCATATTACTCCTCCCTTCCGATGCGGGTTCATATTTTTAGGCGGATTTATTATTAATGATAATTACTAAAAAGTCAAGCCCTAGCCTCGGGCGACACCAATAAGCTCGGTTATATCCGTTATCCCCTCTTGTTGCATGAATTGTTTTATTCCCTGCAAAACGTCGAAAGGGGAGCGAGGGTTGGTAAAGCTAGCTGTGCCTACCTGGATAGCACTGGCTCCAGCCATAATAAACTCTAGGGCATCGCTGGCAGTAGCAATGCCACCGCAGCCAATAACTGGTATCCCCACTGCTCCGGCTACCTCATATACCATATATAACGCCACCGGTTTGATGGCTGGTCCGGATAGACCTCCAGTTATGTTGCCTAATAGGGGTCGGCGCCGGGTGATATCAATGACCATGCCCTTCATGGTGTTGATTAAGGAGATGGCATCGGCTCCAGCTTCAGCCACAGCTAGAGCCACTTTAGCTATATCACTGGTGTTTGGGGTTAACTTGACCAGTACTGGCAGAGAAGTGGCTGTTTTGACGGCGGCAGTTACTGTGGCGGCTGATTTGGGGTCAGCCCCGAACTCAGCGCCGCCAGCTTTGATATTAGGGCAACCAATGTTTACTTCAATAGCGCTAATTCCAGCCACCCCATTTAGCTTGCCCGCCAGTTGGGCGTAGTCGTCAACAGTTTCACCGGCAATGTTAACAATGACCGGCACCCGCCAGCTTGCCCAGATTGACGCTTTTTGTTTAATTAAAGCCTCAATGCCGATATTCTGTAGTCCAATTGAATTGAGCATGCCACAAGCTGTTTCGGCGAGCCTGGGCTGAGGATTACCGTCTCTGGGCTCAAAAGTGGTCCCTTTGCATACAATAGCCCCTAACTTTTGAATATCAAACAGGTGGCTATATTCTGTCCCGTAGCCGAAGGTGCCCGAGGCGGTCATCACCGGGTTGGCTAGTAATAAGCCCGAGTGATGTTTAGGTGCTAATTGAACTGAAAGATTCGTAGGCAACTCCTTATCGCCGGTTGTAGGTGCTATTATAGGCTATGTGGGTTGGGGTGGCAACTTCTTCCTTCTTACGAATAGGAGGGGAAACACTATATCGCTGGTACAGCAAGGAAGCCACACCGCCAGGAATAAAAATAGGAAGATAGTAAGAAGTATAACCCAGTTTACTGTTTCGCCTAGTGCCCAGAAGACATGCCATAACGATGCCCAGGTGCTTAACAATACATGTCCAGCGTGTGGGAATCTGGTGGTAGGTTTCCAGTAACCAATGGCGATACCCAAAAACGCTGCGGGATTGGTTAATAAAGGTTTTTCAATAAAGCCTATGTGCATCCCCTTGCTCTCAAGACCGAGTAAGTTTTCTCCGAGATAAGGGATTACTGAATCGCTGAGCGTGGCGATGCCGATGGAGCCCAAATAGCCGATTAAAATTGCTGCCCAGATTCTGCCGTTACCATATTTTTTATACATGGCTGTGGTTACCAGGGCACTCAGAACAATATGAGCTGGGTGCAAGATGTAAAAAACGGTGCCAGCATTTTGTTCAACCTGAGAAAGAAAATTACCAAAGATTATTATCACCATGATAATAATCCCGGTAGCGGCACCCAGAGCAGTGAACGGGGCATGACTTTTGAGTTCGTTGGCTATTCGTCTGAGCATTTTTCGTATGATTAATTGAAAAATATTTTCATTAAAAACTTAAAAAAATAAATAACTACCTTACTTCTTTCTGGCAGGCTTGGCAAAGACCGACGAACTCAAGCAGGTGGTCTTCAATGTCGAACCCGGTTTCCAGAGATAGCCTTTGCTCTAATTGACTAAGGTCATAACCACTAAAATCAATGACCTTGCCGCAGTTGGAGCAAATCAAATGGTGGTGGTGTTCTGAAGCACCAGTGGTATAGCTGCGGCAGCTGCCTCCAGCATGCAACTCGCAGATAAGCCCCAGTTTGGCCAGTATATCAAGGGTACGGTAGATGGTTACCAGCCCAATATTAGGGTGCTCTTGGTGTACCCTTTCATATATGGTGGCGGGGGTAAGATGGTCCTGACTTGAGGCGACTGTCTGTATCACTACCCGGCGTTGGGGAGTAAACTTATAGCCTTGTTGTCTCAGTATGGTAGCTATCTTCTTTACGGAAAATCTCATTTCAAGTTATAATTGAAAATTATTATCAATTAATATTATTAA
This sequence comes from Dehalococcoidales bacterium, assembly GCA_034430355.1. Classification (GTDB taxonomy): domain Bacteria; phylum Chloroflexota; class Dehalococcoidia; order Dehalococcoidales; family E44-bin46; genus E44-bin46. The sequence goes on along the minus strand of DAOUFA010000145.1, from coordinate 7,779 downwards.
AGATTAACCCTGGTTGTCAAACTTTTACTTAGGATGTGGCAAGGGGATAATCCTTTACTCGTTCGTTTTTGAGTGCTATTTGGGGCTGTGATATAATAATTCCGAGGTGACATAAATCATGTTAGACCAGTTGGACAGAATAGAGCAGCGTTACCAAGAACTGGAGCGGCAGATAGCCACGCCTGAGGTGGCATCCGACCCAAAACAGTTACAGGTACTGGCTCAGGAGAGAGCCAGTATTGAGGATTTGGTGACGAAGTACCGGAAGTATAAAGCAACGGCTAAGTCGCTGGAAGAAACAAGGGCGATGCTGAGTGGCGAGCTGGACGAGGATATGGTGGCTTTGGTCAAGCAAGAGATAGAAAGCCTTGAGTCAAAGCTAGAGCATCTGCTTCAGGAGCTAAAATTTGCTCTCTTGCCCAAGGATGCTAGTGATGAGAGAGACATTATTATGGAGATTCGGGCTGGGGCCGGTGGTGATGAAGCCGGGCTGTTTGCTGCTGACCTCTTCCGTATGTACAGTCGGTATGCCCAGTCTAAAGGTTGGGGAGTTGACATTATTAATGTCAATGAGAGCGGTATTGGTAGCTTTAAAGAAATCATATTTGAGATAAAGGGCAAAGGTGCCTTCAGCCGACTGAAGTATGAGAGGGGAGTTCACCGGGTGCAGCGAGTGCCTGTCACTGAGTCTTCGGGTAGAATTCACACCTCAACAGCCACAGTAGCTGTTCTCCCCGAGGCGGATGAGGTAGAGGTGGCGGTTAATCCTGATGACCTGAAGATTGACATCTTCCATAGTCGGGGTGCTGGCGGGCAGAATGTAAATAAGGTAGCCACCGCTGTCCGCATCACCCACTTGCCTACCGGTATGGTAGCCACCTGCCAGGACGAGCGCTCACAGCTAAGAAACAAAACGAAGGCGATGGCGGTGCTCCGAGCTCGACTGCTGGATGTAGAGCAGCGTAAAAGGGAAGAGGAGGTGACCAGACAGCGCCGTTCCCAGGTAGGCACCGGCGACCGGGCGGAGAAGATACGAACCTATAATTTCCCTCAAGACCGTGTTTCCGACCACCGTATTGGTCTGAGTCTCCACAACCTGCCTCGAATTCTAGAGGGAGAGCTTGATGGGCTTATTGATGCCCTGGCGGCTAGCGACCAGGTGAAACGGTTGGAGAAGCAACTGGCATGACCTTGAAACAGGCTCTTAATCGTGCCCGCGGGATTCTGGTGGCTAATAACATTGAACAGGCTCGCCTAGAGTGCGAGCTATTATTAAGGCATGCCTTAAGACTCAGCCGAGTTCAGTTATATCTGGACCTTGACCAGGAATTAGGCTCTGAAGAAGAGGCAGATTTCTGGCATCTAATTAAGCGTCGCCTGAACGGTGAGCCTACAGCCTACATAATAGGGCATCGTGAGTTCTACGGGCTTGATTTCTATGTTGAGCCCAGCGTCTTAATTCCCCGACCGGAAAGCGAGCTGCTGGTAGAGAAAGCGCTTGAACTGGCTCAAAATGGCACTGTGTCTAGTATCGCTGAAATTGGCACCGGTTGTGGGGCTATTGCCATCAGCCTGGCGCTAAACCTACCCCAGGCAAAAATCTATGCCACTGATATATCAGCTTCTGCCCTTAAAGTTGCTCTGTTTAACTGCCAGAAACACGGGGTGGAAGATGGAATTTGTCTTCTCCACGGCGATATGCTTACCCCTTTACCTGAGCCTGTTGACCTCATAATAGCTAATCTGCCCTATGTTAAGGAAATGGAATTGCCCCGGATAAGTCCCGCCGGTTTTGAGCCGCGGCTGGCACTAAACGGAGGTCGGGACGGACTGGAAAAGATACGCCAGTTATGCCAGCCGCTGGGTGATAGGCTTTGCCCTGAGGGCTGTCTGCTTCTGGAGATTGGACAGGGGCAAGCGAGAGCAGTAACCACCCTCTTGTCTCACCTCTTCCCTTCGGCTAAGATAGAAGTCGTACCCGATTTGAGCGGCATAGACCGGGTGGTAAGTCTAACCTTTAGGGCTACAACCGCCGGCGAAAAGTTTAAGATTAAGGAGCAGGCTATAAGATGAACGTGATTGTCTGCGTTAAACAGGTTATTGACCCTGAGGCACCACCAGCCAGTTTCAAGATTGACCCCACTGGCAATAAGATGATGACCCCGCCCGGTGTCTCACCGGTAGTCGACCCTTATGCTGAATATGCTGTAGAAGCCGCGCTGAGAATCAAGGATGCCCTGGGGGGCAAAATCACGGCTATAAGCCTGGGGGCAAACCTGGTACCAGAGGTGGTTAAAAAACCGTTAGCTATGGGGGCTGATGAGCTTATCCTGTTAGAGGACGAGGCTTTTGCTGAGGGTGATAGCTGGTCAACAGCCTATGCCCTGGGTATGGCTATCAAGAAGCTGGGTGACTATGACCTCATCCTTTGTGGCCGGGAGGCTTCCGACTGGGATGCCGGGCAGGTAGGTTCAGGTATCGCTGAGCTCCTGGGGCTGCCCAGTGTAACCTTAGCCCGAAAAATAGACATCACCGAGGGCAGGGCAAGGGTGGAGAGGGTAACCGATGATGGCTACGAGGTGGTTGAGGTATCTTTGCCGGCCGTGATTACGGTAAGTAACGAGCTTGGTGAGCCTCGCTACGCTACTATTAAGGGTATTATGATAGCTAGAAGGAAGGAGCCTGTTGTCTGGAAACCAGCCGATATCGGGGTTGAGTCTTCTCAAGTTGGTGCCGCCGGCCGACGTAGCCAGCTGTTAAAGCTATTCCAGCCAGTTCGTGAAGGTAAATGCGAGGTTGCGGAAGGGGACAGTCCCGAGGAAGCGGCGGTTAATCTAGCCCTGAAACTGAGGGAAGCTAAAGCACTATGAGGGGTAAGTATTAGTGGCTGAATATAAAGGGGTTCTTATTTATGCCGAGAGTGGTGAGGGAAAGCTAAAGGCAATCTCTACCGAGTTATTGGGCTGCGGGCGAAAGCTGGCTGACGACCTGGGGCAGGAATTATGTGCCGTGCTGGTAGGCAGTGGTGTAAGCAGTTTAGCCCGGGAAGCCATTGCCTTTGGTGCTGATAAGGTATATGTAGTTGATGACCCGTTGCTTGAGGACTACCAGACAGATTCCTATGTCTCAGTTATGGCAAAGGTAGTCAAGCAGGTGATGCCCCAGATTCTCATTCTGGGGCAGACCTCTATCGGTCGCGACCTGGCCCCCGGGCTAGCCTTCAGGCTGGGCACGGCGGCTGCTACCGACTGCATAGAGCTAGCTATTGACCCCGACTCAAAGCTAATGTGGCAAACCAAACCGGTATATGGAGGCAATGCCCAGGCTATCTTCACCTGTCAGTCCTATCCTCAGATAGCTACGGTTAGAGCCAAGGCAATGTCACCCCTGGAGCGAGACGACTCAAGGCAAGGGGAGGTTATTGCTATTGAGGCTGACTTGGACGCATCAGCCATAAGAGCCAGAGTCCTGGAGAAGGTGCGGGAGGAAGTAGAGGGGATAAGACTGGAGGAGGCTGAGGTCATAGTCAGTGGGGGTAGAGGCATTGGCGGTGCTGAGGGTTTTAAGCAATTAGAGGAGCTGGCTAAGATATTGAAAGGGGCGGTAGGGGCTAGCCGACCTCCCTGCGATAACGGCTGGGTAGCGGACTCATTACAGGTAGGGCTTACTGGTAAGATTGTTGCCCCTGACCTTTATATTGCTGTCGGTATCTCTGGTGCCAGCCAGCACATAAGTGGTTGTTCCGGGGCTAAAAATATCGTGGTCATAAATAAAGACCCCGAAGCCAACATCTTCAGGCAAGCCCACTTTGGCGTCGTCGGCGACTGGAAAAAGATACTCCCCGCCTTTACCAGTAAGGTCAAGGAACTCCTGGCTGAATAAAGGGAGCTTCTAGCTGAATAAAAGGTAGTTTTTAGGGGTCTTTTAAGCCTTCCTGGCTTGTCTTTCGGCGATAATCTTTTGGGCGATTTGGGGTGGGACCTCTTCGTAATGGCTGAAGTCAGCGGTGAAGCTTCCCCTCCCCTGAGTTATTGATTTCAGGTCGATAGCATAGCGCAAAATCTCAGCCTGAGGTGCTTGAGCCTCGATAACGTTCCGGCCATCTTCAGGGTTCATGCCTAATACTCTGGCTCGTTTGGCATTGAGGTCGCCGATAATATCACCGGTGAAGTCCTCAGGGATGCTAACTTTAATATTCATTATCGGTTCCAGGAGGATAGGTTGCCCCTGGGATAATCCCTTCTTTAGCGCCTGTGCCCCGGCAATCTTGAAACATATATCTGAGGAATCAACCGGGTGATAGGTGCCATCATATATCCTTGTCTTTATGTCAACGACGGGATAACCAGCCAGAACCCCCTCCTGGGCGGCTTCATTAACCCCCTTCTCTACGGCTGGAATATAGTTCCTGGGTATGGCGCCACCCACCACCTTATCAATAAACTCACGACCACTGCCACGAGGTAGAGGTTCCAACTCCAGGCAGACATGCCCGTATTGACCGTGCCCCCCGGTTTGCTTTTTGTGCTTATACTCAGCCTTAGCCGGTATGGTGATGGTCTCTTTATACGGAACCCTGGGAGTTTCTAGCTTGACACCGACCCCGAATTTACGCAACATCTTCTCGGCAGCTACTTCAAGGTGAGTCTCACCCAGCCCCGATAGAATAGTCTCATTGGTATCAGCCTCCCGGCGCACATGGAGGGTGGGGTCTTCCTCAGACAACCGGGATAAGGCTGCTCCCAGCTTATCTAGGTCAGCCTTAGTCTTGGGATGCACTGCCTCGCTAAAGGCTGGCTCGGGGAATAGAATGGGGGCAATGGGCATTGGTTTATCGCGAGTAGACAATGTGTCTCCGGTGCTGGTTACATTCAATTTGGCTACCGCCCCGATGTCTCCAGCCCTGACCTGAGACACCGGTTCCTGGGTCTTACCTCTCAGGGTAAATAGCTGACCGATACGCTCTACCTCGCCCTGGGTAGCATTCCACACCTGGGAATTGCTCTCAATGGTGCCCATATAAACCCGAAAGTAGGTAAGCTTACCCACATATGGGTCGGCGCTGGTTTTAAACACCAGAGCCGCTAGTGGAGCCTCCTGAGATGGCTCAATCTTCTGTACTTGTTTAGCTGAATCGCCAGCGATAACTACCTCTCGCTCTTTAGGTAATGGCAGATAGCTATACATAACGTCCAGCAGTGAAGTAATGCCTATATTCTTTAACGCTGAACCAACTAGAACAGGCACAATCTTGCCCGTTACTACTGCCTGGCGTAAGCCATTACTTAGCTCGTCCCGACTTAGCTCCTCACCGCCGAGATACTTCTCAATAAGCCTGTCATCAATTTCGGCTACCGCCTCTACCAGTTTCTCCCGAAAAGAATCGGCCTGGTCTTTCAGTGATGAAGGCACTTCAGCCTCCTTAGCTGGAGAGCCGATGTAGCTTTTCATTGCCAGCAGGTCAACTATCCCTTGAAAATCATCCTGGGCGCCGATAGGTAACTGGAGGGGAAGGCATCGGGAGCCAAACTTTGACTGAAGCTGTTGCAAAGTTCGGTAGAAGTCAGCATTCTCGCGGTCCATCTTATTAACAAAGATAAGGCGGGGCAGACTGGCCTCCTCACTGTATGCCCATACCTGTTCCGAGCCAACTTCAACTCCAGAGGCAGCACATATCACAATTATTGCCCCCTCGCTAACCCGTATTGCGGCTTTGACCTCACCGGCGAAGTCAGAATAGCCAGGGGTATCAATAAGGTTAATCTTGGTCCCCTGCCACTCACCGGGGAGCATAGCCAGGTTAATGCTAATCTTGCGCTTTACTTCAGCCGGGTCATAATCTGAGGTAGTCGTCCCATCATCAACCTTGCCCAGGCGTTTAATTGCCCCGGCAGTAAACAGGATTGTTTCTGACAGTGATGTCTTACCTGCCCCACAGTGGGATAGCAAAACAAGGTTGTGAATGTCCTCCAGTCCGTATTGCTTCATCCAGTCACCTGCTCTCTTTGGCTTATTCCACTGACATTATACCTACAGTTGGAAGATACGGCAAATAACTATATTTACCAGAGTATCTACCTCACCCCCTTTATGCACCCTAAAAAATCTTTGATTTTTCAGGGAACCCGCTTTATCCCCCTCTCCTTTGAAGGAGAGGGGGAATTGGTTATATAAGGGAGGCTTCACCTCCCTTTGACTCTCCATAATAGGGATATATATTCCTATCATGAGGGGGAAATAAAAAGAGGGGCTTTGTCTCCTTTATGGCGAGGCTGAAAATCACGATAAATGTGGTTTATACACAAAATGGCTTTTTGTTACACCTATTAGGCAGACATGACACATATCTTGATGTGCTATAATGAAAATCGTCTGGAGAGGGTGCACCTAATATGCCTGCAGTTGAGGTCAATCATATAGTCAAGTCCTACGCAGATAAGGTCGTGGTTAACGACCTATCCTTCTCCGTTGCTCAAGGTGAGATATTTGGTCTAATTGGTCCTAATGGCGCGGGCAAGACTACCACCATCAGGATGCTTATGGACATCATCAAGCCAGACTCGGGCGATGTGACAATCCTCGGCGAGAAGTTGAGTGAAGCTAGTAAGAATAAGCTTGGCTACTTGCCTGAGGAGAGAGGACTATACAGAAAGCTGACTGTCATAGATTCTATCATCTACCTTGCCTCCCTCAAGGGTATGGACAGGCACCCAGCCGAGGAAAAAGCTGACGAGCTGCTCAATCAGACAGGTATGTTACCGCATAAGAGAAAGAAGATTGAGGAGTTGAGCCGGGGCATGGGACAGATTATCCAGTTCATCGTTACTATCATCCATGACCCGCAACTGGTTATTCTGGATGAGCCCTTCATTGGACTAGACCCGGTTAACACCGAGTTATTGAAAAGAATGCTCGCTGACTTGAGGAATCAAGGTAAAGCTATGATTCTGAGCACACACCAGATGAACGAAGTAGAGGAGCTCTGCGACCGCATATTGATGATAAACCACGGACGCACAGTTCTCTACGGGAATCTGACTGAAATCAAGTCAAGGTATAGAAGCAATTCGGTTCTCCTGGAGTTTGAGGGGAAGCTAGGGGATGTGCCGGGAGTTACAGAGAAGCGCATCCACAAAGGCTACGTTGAGCTGGTCCTTGATGGAAATACGACTCCTCAGCAGCTTCTGGAGCGATTGGTAAGTACTGGGATAGTAATCAATCGCTTTGAGGTGGCTACTCCTCCACTTAACGAAATATTCCTGAAGGTGGTGGGTAAAAATCTTGAATAAGACGTTTTTGATATTAAGGCATGAATTCCTGCACACGGTAAAGAGAAAAGGGTTTATCATTATGACCCTTATCGTGCCACTCGGAGCCCTCCTGGCCATAGGAGTTTACCAGCTCATATCAGGAATTGCCGAGCCGCCGGCAGTAGAAATAACCACCATCGGATATGTAGATGAGGTTGGCGGCTTTGACGATTATACTACTCATGGGAATATAGAACTGGTCCGCTTCGATACACCCGACGAGGCTACGGTAGCCCTGATTAACGGCGACGTTTCAGAGTATTTTGTCATTCCATCAGATTATATTTCAACCGGGTTGATTAACCGTTATACCCTTGAGAAACAGCTGGAGACGCCCCCGGCCACTGCCACCGTAATAAAAAATTTCCTCACCAGCAATCTGTTGACGGGGAAAGTACCTCCAGAAACGGTATACCGGATAGAATCGCCTTTAAACCTGGTGGTAACCAGACTTACCGAAACGGGGGAG
>DAOUFA010000144.1:0-6895 GCA_034430355.1 Dehalococcoidales bacterium | reverse complement strand
CTAATCGCGCCGCATACTCTTCTTCAGTGTAGGCGGGCTGACCTTTAATTATCCGCCTTTCCTCTTCCCTCTCTACGGAATCCCTGGCATGCGCCCTGTGGAGAGCGCTCTTGTATTCAAAGTGAATGTCTGTCATTGGGGCACCGACTTCAGGGTCTATCCGCTTCGAATCCTCTGGAGCATTACCTTTCAAAAACCCAATAATAAACCAGGCTGTGCCGAATGGCCGGAGAAAACCACCGATTGCTGGTCTAAGGTTCATCCGTCTTTACCTCTTCCTTCCACAACTTATCGTACCAGCCCTTCAGTTCCTCGCCGGCTACCTTCCGATATTTGGCGGTGGTGTTAAAAGAGACATGACCAAGATGTTCCTGCAGCAGCCTGAGCCCATCGCCGGAATCATCAAGTTTTACCGCGTGAACTGCAAAGGCATCCCTTAACCTGTGGGGACTTACATTGCGGAGCTTCCCAGTCTCAGGATTAACCAATCTTGGCAGGCCTGCTCTTTCAGCACATTCCTTAACGATTTGCCAGGCACGGTGCCGATTGATACCGAAGATAAGCATCCTACCTTCCCGATTCACCGGGCCGCCACGTTTGATATAGTTTTTCAACATTTGTAGAGTACCCCTATCTAAAGGTATCGTCCTTACCCTACGGTGCTCCTGCTCGGTGGCCACTACCTTATTTACCTTTGCCCCACACCTAGGGCAGAAGCTGTGGCTCTTCCCCAACCTGGCACCACACTTAGAGCAAGAAAGCCTAATACGAGACTTCAGGTGTTCAATAGTCACTGTGGCTTCATTGAGGTCAATATCACTAACCGTGATTCCTAAAGCCTCGGAAATGCGGCAGCCGAGATGAAACAGTAGCCTGATAAGGAGTTTATCTCGCAGATTGGTAGCTGCCTGCTCCAATCCCCGCACTTCGCTGACCTCCAGGTAGACTTTAGTCATGTCTTGTACCTTTAACTAACACAGTTTGCAAACTAGAAGCGGTTTAGGGATTATTACAATCACCGTGATGCCATCCATTCTCGACCATGAACTTACGGATAGCCTTCTTTTCCCCTTCCGTTGTTACCTCAATCATCTTCCCACATTTGCTGCACGGGTAAGTTACTTTGTATTCAGACTCAGCCAATTCATATCCGTTGAGCTGACCTTCCTCGTAGGCTTCTTGCCTTATTTCCTCTTCGGCTCTTACTTTGACCTCAATGACACCAAGCCCTGCCTTATATACGTCACCGTGGCTCATGCCTAGCTTTTCTCTGATTGCTATGAACCTATCCTTGTCTTTCCTTTTAACCCGGAAGCTAACTACTGGGTTATTCTGGTCGTACTTTCCCCGTGATGGTGGATTCTTTCTCTTTTTCTTTGCCATATTGTCTATCACCTCCAATTAATATTATTGATATGAATTCTTGTCCCTCGCCTCCTCGAGCATCTTAAGCAGGGCAGCCTTTGGAACCACTAATCGCCGCTGCCCGCACCTTATGGTTGGAAGTTGCCCCAGCCTTACCATCTCGTAGCCGGTATTTCGAGAGACTCCAAGTAGCCTAGCGGCCTCGGGAACGCTTATACATAGTCTTTCGGATGATTGTGGTCCCTCTCCCTTTTTCATTTAGAACCTCGCCTATTTCCCCCTTGACAAAAGGCGAACTATATGATAAACTTTATTCGTAATATGTAGTTCGTTCATATCTAGTTCTAAATATCACATATTATTCTGAAAAAGTCAATGGTAATATGGTTATTATTAAAAGTAGGGGGTGGTGAATGAAACGTTTTGAACTTCGTGTAAAGTTGTTCGCTATTGAGCATCGACGTGGGGGCAGAACATGGGGTGAGATCAGGCGGGCTATTAAAACTGAATTTGTGATTGACCCACCTACGGTTAGAGCGATGCAAAAATGGGAAAAAGAATTGGATCGTGAAGGGCTGAGTCGTGCTATAGCGCAAAAAACAAAAGAAGAAGCGGAAGCAGCCAAGCGACTGGTAGTTAATAGCCTGGTTCGAGACCTTGTTCCGAAACTGTGGGAAGCTAAAGATGCCGGTGAAGACGTGGAATACGCTTCGTGGAAATGGTTCTTTTCGGTTATGGAAAGCACGTTGGGGCGGGATAAGCTTAGGGCGATATTGGATAAGTATCTGGAGGAAAGTAAAGGGTAGAGTTAGAAAGGAGCTTATTATGAGAGGGCATATTGTTAAGAGATATAAGAATAGCTATACGATAGTCCTGAGCCTGGGTCGTGACCCAGTCACTAGCAAACCCAAGCAGCAGTGGATTACAGTCAAAGGCACCAAAAAGGATGCTGAGAAGAAGCTGGCGGAGCTACTGCACCAGATTGACACTGGCACATTTATAAAGCCGGGCAAGACTACACTAGGAGAGTTTCTTGAGAGGTGGCTTAAAGACTACGTCAAGGCCAACCTTGCCCCCAGGACGGCTGAAGGCTATGAGCATATCATACGCCGTCACCTTATCCCCGCCCTGGGAAATGTCCCGCTAACCCAGCTCAAACCTGAGCACCTTCAGCGATATTACGCGGAAAAGTTAGCGGATGGACGTTGTGACGGCAAGGGGGCTTTAAGTCCCCGCACCGTAAGACACCATCATGTTACCCTGCATGATGCTCTGGAGAGCGCCATGAAGTGGAGTCTCTTATCACGGAATCCTGCTGACGCGGTAAGTTCCCCGCGATGTCATCGCCCAGAATGGCATACCCTCAGTGAAGATGATATCCATACGTTACTTGAAGCTGCTAAGAAAACGCCCTATTATGCCCTGTTCTACCTGGCGATTTTTACCGGTATGCGAAGGTCTGAATTGCTAGCACTCAGGTGGTCCGATATAGATCTTCTACTTTGCCAGTTATATGTTACCCGCACACTTCACCACCTAAGGGATGGTACCATTGTGTTTAGAGCTCCCAAGACAGCTAAGGGACGTCGTATGATAGCCTTGTCACCCTCTGCCGCCTTAGTCCTTAGAGAGCACAAGGAGAAGCAGAAATTGGACCGGGACATGTTAGGAGTACCGCTGAAAGATGATGACTTGATATTCAGCAACCTTGAGACAAAGCCGCTTCTACCGAATACTGTAACCCACGCTTGGATTAAGCTGGTAAGGCGTGTTGGCTTGAAGGGAATCCGACTACACGACGCACGACATAGCCACGCCTCTTTAATGCTCAAGGCAGGTACCCACCCGAAGATAGTTCAGGAGAGGCTAGGGCATAGCTCGATAACAATAACCCTTGATACCTACAGCCATGTTGCCCCCGGACTTCAAGAGGCCGCCGCTGCCCAATTTGACAAGATGGTATCCCCCAAGTATGAAAACGAGGCTGTTGAAAATCCTCATTAGCTATTTGTTAGCTATTCTTAGTAATGTCTAGTGGCAAAAGGGTTTACACAGGTCTCTTTAGCTTCAAATCGTGGCGCGCCTAGAGGGATTCGAACCCACGACCCTCGGTTCCGAAGACCGATGCTCTGTCCGCTGAGCTATAGGCGCTAAATAATTGGGGTGAGTGGAGGGATTTGAACCCTCGATCTCCAGGGCCACAACCTGGCGCCTTAAACCACTAGGCTACACCCACCATAAAAGGTAATAAATATTATAGCTAAAAAACCTTATCCACGCAATGTGTTAACGAACTGTTTGTCACCCTGCTGTCAAATTAGTCACAACTTTGGGACCAGCTCTACGATAGTAACTCCGGTACCTCCCTCCCCATAGTCACCGGCTCGGTATGATTTGACTAGAGGGTGTTTGGCGAGCTGCTCCCTGATTACTTGGCGTAAAGTCCCCGTCCCCTTACCATGGATTACCCTGACCTGGTATAAACCAGCCATAAAGGCATCATCTAGGTATTTATCTAGTTTTAGCAGGGCATCATCTACAGTGAGCTGGCGAAGGTGTACCTCACCTATTACCGGTGTTATATTAGCCCGATATTTATTTTTGTTATGCGTCATAGCTAATACTCTCTGAGCTGATTTTGGCACTGCGACTAATACATCTAGCCGGTATTAGTTAAGCCAGTTTAGCAAATTCCGGGTCTCCTCACAACTTGCCTGGGATAACTCAAGATGAGGAGAGGATACTTTATGTAAAGAGGGGAGAGGTCCCCGGAAGGTGATGGAGTTCCTCAAGGCCAAGCATTTAACTGATAGAGATTAAGCCCTGTTTTATCGCCAGAACCACCGCATCAGTGCGAGCATTAGCGTTTAATTTGCGCAAGATGGAAGTAACATGATTCTTAATAGTCTGCTCGCTAATGCCAAGTTTAATCGCAATCTGCTTATTAAGGTAGCCCTGAGCTATATAATTGAGGATTTCTGTCTCCCTTGAGGTAAGCGGAGAGATGAAGACTTCAGCTTCGTATCGCTGTGACAGTTCCTGAAACTGTTGTAACACTTGTTCAGCTACTTTGGGTCGGGTTGTAAGACCCTCATTAATAGGGTGCTCACCACGAGCCACACGCCTGATGGTATCGACTAACTGGTCAGCAGTAACATCCTTCTCTAAGTAGGCTGCGGCTTGGGCTTTGAGTACCTGGAAGAGTTGAGCATCATTGGCATTAGAAGTAAGTACAACCACGGCAATACTAGGCGAGTGTTGTTTTATCCTTCGAGCCAATGTCAAGCCGTTGTCAGGAGCAGCATCAATATCAACCAGAGCTACGTCAGGTGGTAGGTTGCCTATGGTTGATAGCACCCCGTCATTGAGCTCAGCAGCACCTGAAACTTCTATGTCTTCCACAGAGGAGAGTGAATGCTCTATTCCCTGCCGAAGCAAGAACTGGTGACTAAGTATAAAGACCTGTATTTTACTTTTACTCAAGGGATTCCACCTCCTCATATTCTGTCTGGTGGTAACGAGGGGTACTAATTTTCATAAGGCGCAGAAAGGCCTCAGCTAGATTAGGGTCGAATTGCGTGCCAGCACCCTGCTTTACTTCCTCCAGTGCTTGCTCACGGGAGAGGGTTTCAGAGTACCGTCGTTCCGAAGTCATAGCGGCAAAGGCGTCAGCTATGGCCAGAATGCGTGCTTCTAATGGTATATCTTCGCCCTTCAGCCCTTTGGGATAGCCGCTCCCATCATACTTCTCATGATGGTGCAGAATACCGGGGACACAAGGAGCTAGCTCACGAACACGACCGACAATAGTGGCTCCTAGTTGAGGATGATTTTTGATTGTTTCCCATTCCTCAGCGGTCAGCTTACCCGGCTTATTAAGTATCTCATCACTGATGCCAATCTTGCCAATATCATGCAGCAAGGCACAAGTGCTCAGCCGATTTATTTCCAGTGGCTCCAGATTAAGAGCTTCGGCTAGGGCGACGGCATACTCATTCACCTTTTTGGAGTGGCTGCGAGTATAGTGGTCCCTGGCATCTACTGTCGCCGCCAGAGCGTAAATAGTACTCAAGGCTTCACTGTCTCCACTCCTGCCAAAACTAACCATTTTATCACTCAGAGTTAGTAAAGTTCCAGAGGCGCGGTAGCTCTGGTTGCCGCCGCTTCGCTTGGCGTCATAAAGCGCCGCATCAGCAGCAGCGATAATCTCATCCTGTCCTATGCCATCAGCCGGCCAACTAGCCAAACCAAGACTGGCGGTGACGGGGACATAGTCCGCTTTCACTTCTGAAGTAATTCGTTTGCGGAGTCGTTCAGCTACATCATGGGCCGCCTCAATATCTGTCTGTGGTAACAGTATAGCAAATTCATCACCACCATAGCGAAAAGCCTGGTCAGCACTCCTGATACTACTTTTCATGATATGGCCGATTTGCCTGAGGAGGTTATCACCGGCTAAATGCCCATAGTTGTCGTTAAAAGCTTTAAAAAAGTCAAGGTCAAGAATGATTATCGAGAGTATACCGCCATAACGGGAGTGTCGACTAATCTCACTGGTAACCAATTCATCTAGAGAGTGGCGATTAAGTAGACCAGTGAGTCCATCGATCCGAGCCTTCTGTTCTGCCTTAGCATATAGCCGGGAATTTTCGATAGACATAGCAATCCGCGAAGCCAATTCCTCAAGAAGTTTTATGTGCCTTTCGCTATACGCATTCGGGTGACAGCTAGCCACAATTGCCCCACCGGTAACCTCGCCATTCATTGTTAACGGCAGGTAAATTATAGAGCGTAATCCTTGCTCGAGATAGTATTTGTCCGTGGTAAACCGGCTTTCCTCTGATAGGTCAGACTGAATTAAAGCCTTTCTATGAGCAGCTACCCATTCTATAGCTGTGCCACTAATTGGTATTCGTTCCCCCACCTGCCAGGCTGAACCTACCTCAGAGGATAACGCCATAAAATAAATCTCGTTGTCTTCAATCAGAATAATTGCTGCCCAGCTGACATCGACTAATTCCTTTAGCTGCTGGATAAAGCTATCGTATGTTTTTTGGATATCCAGACTAGAGGTTATAATTGCGCTGGAACGGTTGATTATCGAGAGCTCCTGTTCACGCTGCCTGAGTTGCTCTCGAAGGTATTCCTTCTCCATACTTACCGCTACTTGCCTGGCAACATCCTCTAGCAGATGAAAATCTTCAAGTCGGTACCTGCCGGATTGCTTCTTGCCCAGCACTAGAATACCTATTAACCGGTCACGACTTATCAAAGGGATAAATAGCTCTATGTCCCTTGACTGGATCCCCTTCTTCTCTGATTCCCATAGACTACGAAATTCGGGCAGGATAGCTAAATTCTGCCTAGTTAATGGCTTACGCTCCCGCATCAGATACTCGACAATAGGATTGTGTTTTCGCAGTCGTAAACCGGATAAGGGATTGTCTTCCGACTTAGGTTCAACAAGCTGAACGGTGAAATCTTCGCTACCAGCCTCAACGAACAGTAAGCACGCCTTCTTACTGCCAAC
>DAOUFA010000143.1:0-3931 GCA_034430355.1 Dehalococcoidales bacterium | reverse complement strand
CGGTAGATATGAGGGCAAGTTTTGCTTTATAATCAGGTAATGAGCGCCGAGACAAAAAGAGACAGTCAGCCGAAGGTGGGGGCAGTTATTGTGGCTGCCGGTGGTAGTCGGCGGATGGGTGGGGTGGACAAGGTGTTGGCTTTATTAGGCGGGGAGCCGGTCTTGGCTCGGACTATTGATGCTTTTCAAAACAGTAGCTCCATTGACCAGATTGTTATTGTCCTGAGTGAGCCAAATTTGGAGCGAGGCAGGCAGTTGGTCGCCGAGCGGGGGTGGTCAAAGGTAACCGAGGTTTGTCTTGGTGGTCGGCGGCGCCAGGACTCAGTACTGGCGGGACTCAGCCGACTCAAGGACTGCCACTGGGTAGTAATCCATGACGGCGCCCGGCCGTTAGTGACTGAAGATTTAATCTCCCGGGGGCTAGCTGAAGCCGAGGAAACAGGTGCCGCTGTAGCCGCTGTTCCGGTTACCGAGACCATTAAGGTGGTGGGGGAGGGTAGAATAGTGCACCAGACGCCGCCACGTCAAAATCTATGGGCAGTACAGACGCCACAAGTGTTTGGCTACCTTATGATAGCTGAAGCCTATCGTCAGGCGAAGGGTGAGGTGACTGATGATGCCTCGCTGGTGGAGCAGTTAGGCTACAGGGTTAAGCTATATATGGGTGCTTATGATAATATAAAGATAACCACTCCCGATGACCTGGCTTTAGCTGAGGTCTTGTGGCAAAAGCGTGGCAAATGAGATGCGTATTGGCATAGGCTATGATATCCATCCCCTGACTCAGGGGCGCCGGCTGGTGCTGGGGGGAATAGATATACCCTTTGGTAAGGGGCTTGATGGCTGGAGTGATGCCGATGTGTTAACCCACGCCATTATTGATGCCCTGCTCGGAGCGGCAGCTCTGGGAGACATTGGTAGTCATTTCCCGCCTGGTGAGCCACAATATAAGGATATTTCCAGTCTGGCCCTGCTGGCAAAGGTAAAGGACAGGCTGACCGAAAATGGCTGGCAAGTAGAAAATATTGATGCTACTATTGTCGCTGAGCAACCCAGACTAAGCCATTTCATTGATGGGATGCGAAAGCAGCTCAGCCAGACGCTGGGTATTGCTCTGGGTCAGGTTAGTGTCAAGGCTAGCACCTCAGCTAAGTTAGGTGCGGTTGGTCGTGGCCAAGGACTAGCCGCCTTGGCCGTAGCGTTAATAAAAGGGAGTCAATGATGAAGGTATATAATACCCTTTCCGGACAAAAGGAAGAGTTTCTGCCCCAGGGTGATGAGGTTAAGATGTATGTCTGTGGGGTTACCCCCTATGCTGATTGTCATCTCGGTCATGCCATGAGCTATATTGTTTTTGATGTTATCACCCGTTATCTCCGATTTCGTGGTTATAAGGTGAAGTATGTGCAGAATATTACCGACATTGATGACAAAATCATAGACCGAGCCAATAAACTCGGTATTCCGGCTAGCGAGCTGGCCGGTAAATTCACCGATAGCTATTTTGATGATATGGATGCCCTGAATATTGGTCGGGCTGATATCTATCCCCGGGCTACCGAGGAGATACCCAAAATCATTGAGGTAATACAGGGTTTGATAGATAAGAGGTATGCCTATCCCGCCCAGGGCAGTGTCTATTTCAGGGTAAACAGTGTCTCGGATTATGGGAAATTGTCTCACCGTAGTCTGGAGTCTATGATGTCGGCATGCAGCGTTGAGATGGGGAGGGAAAAGGAGGACCCCATGGATTTTGCCCTGTGGAAGGCAGCCAAGCCGGGTGAGCCATCGTGGCAAAGCCCCTGGGGAAACGGCAGACCGGGCTGGCATATTGAGTGCAGTGCCATGTCTTTGAAATACCTGGGTGATACCCTTGACATCCATGGCGGCGGGCAGGACTTGATTTTCCCCCATCATGAGAATGAGATAGCCCAGTCGGAGAGCTTTACCGGGGTTAAGCCTTTTGTTAAATACTGGTTACATAACGGGCTGGTCCAGCTTGGCGAGGACAAGATGAGTAAATCTACGGGCAAGCTGATAACAATAAAAGAGGCGCTGGAGAAATATAGTCCCGATGCCATCCGCTTCTTCGTCCTGAGCTCCCACTACCGCAGCCCCCTCACCTACTCTGAAGAGGCGCTGGAGGCGGCGGAGAGGGGGTCCGACAGGTTGCGGCAGGTAGCTCAGAGTGAAGGTGAAGAGGGGGAGGTTGGTAAAGGGGTAGATGCCGAACCTTACCGAAAACGGTTTATTGAGGCTATGGACGATGACTTTAATACCCCTCAAGCTCTGGCTACCGCGTTTGATTTAGCCCGGGATATTAACCGAGCCAGTGACGAAGGTTTTACCGTTATTCCTGGGCAGCAGGTATTGGTAGAGCTGGCTGGTGTGTTAGGTCTGACTCTCAAGGCACCGGAGATGCCGCCGCTTGATGATGCGTCATTACAAGAGCTTGCCATCTATATCCGTAACCGGCTTCATACTGACCTATTTCCCCAAGGGTTGTCTCCGAAATTTAAGCCTATTGATGAAATGTGGGATAAGATAGTTGAGTCAGGCATCACCCTTGATGCTGAGCAGTTAGTAGAGACTTTGGGTTCCACCCGCGACCAGCTACGCAAAGTCGGACAGTGGCAGCTCGCCGATGAGATTCGGTCTAAGCTGGGTGAGCTGGGCATCGCCCTTGAAGATACCCCTAAAGGGACGGTGTGGAAACGGAAGAGAGGTTAGCTTGAAATGCACAGCTTGGGTATCATTATAATTGGTACGGTTATCCTGGTCTTGCTTGGCGTTGGCTGTAGAGGCTTTTTCCTTAGTGCCGATGTTCCCTTAGCTCTCAGGATAGGAGTCGGCGTCGTTGGGGGAGGGGTGTTGTTTATTGTTATTAAGGCTATTAAGGGCAGACTGGCTAGGATTAAAGCTGAGAAATTCAAGGAGGTAGAGAAATGATTATTACTACTTCAGACCGTGTGGAGGGCAGAGGGATTGTCAAGACTGTGGGCCTAGTCAGGGGCAACACCATCCGGGCCAGGCATGTGGGCAGGGATATCAGGGCTGCGGTAAAGAGTGTAGTTGGTGGCGAGATAACCGACTACACCCACATGATGTCTGAAGCCAGGGAGCAAGCTGTCCAGCGAATGGTAGAGGATGCGGAAAAGAAAGGGGCTAATGCCGTAGTCGGTATGAGGTTTTCTACCTCAATGATAATGCAGAATGCCGCTGAGGTGCTGGCCTACGGCACTGGTGTGGTCCTGGAATAGATAGAGAGTTGATGGGAGGTGGGGGTTGAAAAGCAATCTGATAGCTGAGCAATTAAGGCAACTGCCAACCAGTCCCGGCGTCTATCTGTTGAAAGACACCGCCGGCAATATTCTATATGTCGGTAAGGCGGCCAACCTTCATCATCGGGTGAGGTCATATTTTGGCGCCGGGCAAAAGCTATCGCCAAAATTGCAGCGGATGGTAGCCCGGGTTAATGAGCTAGATTTCTTTGTTACCAGTTCGGAGCAAGAGGCGGTTATCCTTGAGTGCAACCTGATAAAAAGGCATCGCCCCCGGTATAATGTCCGACTCAAAGACGATAAGACCTTCCCTTATCTCAAGATTGACCTCAATGACGACTGGCCCCGGGTGCATATTACCCGCCGTCTGGAAGAGAACGGGGGGCGTTACTTCGGACCGTTTGCCAGTGCCAGGTCGGTGCGTCAGACCCTGAAGGTGATAAAAGGAATCTTCCCGTTTCGTTCCTGCTCCAGGACTATCACCGGCACCGATTCCCGGGCTTGCCTCGACTATTACATCCACCACTGTCTTGCCCCCTGTATCGGTGTCGCCAGCCAGGAGGAATACGCCGAGGTAATAAGGCAGGTAATCCTTTTCCTTGAAGGCAAGCAGGAAGTAGTCGTTCGGGAGCTTGAGAGCAAGATGAATA